>NZ_JBEOOB010000024.1:0-63302 GCF_040308685.1 Pseudoalteromonas sp. 20-MNA-CIBAN-0454
GCTTTAGCATTTACTATGATGTGGCTACCAATGTGGGCTGATTGATATATGTACTACAAAGATCAACAGCCCCTAGTTAAAGTAACCCAACCTTTTTCTAAAGAAGTTGATGTTTACAAGGTAAACCATAAAATGTTTGCCACCCTTGCACTGGGTAATGATGATAATAACGACGCCAATGGCGAGCCTATTTGGTGGTTAAATTTAAAATGTGACCCCGACGAAGCACTAGCATTAAGAGATATGTTTACTGCAGTGATCCCTGGCTATCATATGAATAAACGCCTATGGAATACCATAATACTAGATGGCACAATCCCGCAAAATGAGATTAAGCGAATGATTGATAATTCATTTGATTTAGTGGTAGATAACATGCCTGAAAAAGATAAAAAAATTATCGCCGCCCATCTTTAAATACCCCATTTTATTTTAAATACGCTTGAAGTACTTCAAGCGTATTTATTACCAATATTTAGCCCCCCCTAAAGCTAAATTCAAACTTCCTGTTATATACCTCGATGCCAAAACACTTTTCAACACACAGCGTTTACCTTTAAATATCAGCAAGTACAAAAACCCACTTTCAAGCAGTAGACAATACTCTCTAAGGGTATGGTTTATTACTTATTCGAGTGATATTTAGTGAGTTTAATAATTTGAGTGGTTAGTAAACTTTTTAATAGGCTTTCGCTTAAATAATTTAGCCATAAAAAAACCGCATATAAAATGCGGTTTTTATTAGTAAATGCTAATTTACTTATTCTTTAGCACTTGGCGCTGCAGCATCGTCAGTGGCTTGCTCTGCAGGCTCTGACTCACCTGTTGGCTCTGTGCTTGGCTGAGCGGCATAAAACTTAGCACCTGACTCTGCCATTGCTACAAGGGTGTCGCAAGGGGTGAAAATTGCATTGCTACTGCCTAATGTAGACATATCTGAGCTTATCTTACTTGCGCCTAGTTTATCCATATAGCTAAATGGTCCGCCGAAGAACGGTGGAAAACCAATACCAAAAATAGCACCAATATCACCATCACGCGGGCTGGCAATAATGCCTTCGTCTAAACAACGAACCGCTTCATTTAGCATTTGTGCGATACAACGTTTGGCAATTTCGCTTTTATTTAAACGTGGAGCTGGGGTAACGTTTAGTAGTTCGTAAACTGACTCATCAACCTTTTTGCCTTTTTTATCGTACTCATAAAAGCCACGACCAGTTTTACGACCAAGGCGTTTTGACTCTATCATACGAGTAAATGCATCGGGTGCTTTAAAACGCTCGCCTAGCTCTTTTTCTAAAATTGGCGCAATTTTAGAACCAATATCAATACCCACTTCATCAAGTAATGCCAGTGGACCTACCGGAAAACCAAACTCAACTAAGGCTGCATCAATTTTTTCAATTGGCTCGCCTGCTAGCATTAAGTTAGCCGCTTCGTTTAAGTAAGGCGCTAAAATACGGTTTACATAAAAGCCGGCGGTATCTTTTACTACAATAGGTGTTTTACCTTGCTTGCGCGCAAAATTTACCACACGAGTAATGGTCTCTTTTGAGGTGCCTGCGTGTGGAATAATTTCTACCAGTGGCATTTTTTCTACTGGTGAAAAATAATGTAAACCAATCACGTTTTCAGGGCGCTGAGCTTGAGCTGCAATTTGCGAAATAGGTAATGACGAGGTATTGCTCGCAAAAATAGTATTTTCTTGGCATTCACGCTCTACATCAGCAACCATGCCTTGTTTAAGCTCAAGATCTTCAAATACCGCTTCAATTACTAAATCTATATTTTTAAAACCGCTGTAATCGGTAGCGCCTGTAATACGGCTCATTGTTAGCTGCATATCGGCTTTAGACATAATGCGGCGCTTTAAGCGCTTATCTAAAATTTTATAGGTGTAGCTCATTGCATTACTAATGCCCTGCTCTGCTACATCTTTAATACGTACCGGTACTTTAGCTTTAACGGCACTTACGTGCGCAATACCTGCGCCCATTAGTCCGCCACCTAACACTGCGGTTTTGTTAATTGCTGGTGCGTCGCCGTTGCGCCAGTCTTTTTTCATTTCTGTGGTTGCAAAAAATACACTGCGCAGCGCTTTTGATTCGTCGCTCATTACCAGCGTTGCAAAGCTTTCCGCTTCGGTTTTATACGCTTTTAGCTTATCGAGCTCTACGCTTGCACGTACTGCTTTAATAATTAAAAGTGGCGCAGGGTAATGTCCGCCCGTTTGTTTAATCACGTTTTCTTTTGCTTTTTTAAAGATAAAGTTACGACCAAACGGATTTGATTCTAGCAGCTTGCTCACGGTGTCGAGTTTTGGCTCTTTAGCTGGTGCTTTGCCTTTAGCGGCAAATTCTTTCGCTACTTTTAATAGCACGCTATGTGGTACGCAATCATCTAATACACCGGCTTTTTTAGCTTGCTTTGCACGAATTTGCTTACCAGTTAGCATCCACTCTAAGCCTTTTTGAATGCCAATTATTTTAGTTAAACGCTGAGTACCGCCACCGCCAGGTAATAAACCTAATTGCACTTCTGGCAAACCAATTATGGTAATACCACTGTCGGTGCCTACGCGATAATCACAGGCTAGTGCAAACTCTAATCCACCACCTAAAGCAGCGCCATGAATAGCACTAACCGTAGTGAAAGGTAGGTTTTCCATGTCAAAAAATGCATGGTGACATAACTCGCTAATAGCTAAAGCATCTTCACGCTTTTGCACACTATCAAGCATTTTAACGTCAGCGCCAGCAATAAAGTTATCACTTTTACCACTAATAAATACCATGCCTTTTACAGACTGCTGTTTAGCTTCGGCTAGTAAGGCTTTTAAATCATCGGCAAAACTACTGCGCAGGGTATTCATTTTTTCGCCCTGCACATCTATAGTTACTACGGCGATTTTATTTTCATCAACCGTTAAATTAAATACTGAATCTGACATTACGCACTCTCCAATACAAAAGCTGCACCTAAACCACCTGCAGCACAGGCTGTTGTTAATGCTAAACCGCCACCACGACGCTTAAGCTCGTATAAGCTTTGCGTAATTAAGCGAGCACCGGTTGCTGCAAATGGATGTCCATAAGCAAGCGATCCACCTAATACGTTAAACTTATCCATGTTAATTTCGCCAATCGCTTTGCTGCGACCTAAGTGCTCTTGCGCAAACTTATCTGAGGCAAACATTTTCATGTTAGCGAGTGTTTGCGATGCAAACGCTTCGTGCATTTCTATTAAGTCTAGGTCGGCAAGGGTAATACCCGCTCTATCTAGTGCGATAGGCGTGGCATGAGCTGGACCCATAAGCATATCTTTTTCAACACCAATGGCTGAAAACGCAAAACTGCGTACATAACCAAGGATTTCGTAACCCAGTGCTTTTGCTTTGCTTTCGCTCATCATTAATACCGCAGCTGCACCGTCGGTTAATGGGGTGGCGTTTGCTGCAGTTACTGTACCGTGTTGGCGGTCAAATACTGGCTTAAGCTTAGCGTAGCCTTCAACCGTTGAGTTTTTACGAATGTTGTTATCTTCTTCAATAAAGCTTTTATATGGCGGTAAGTGCGCCGTCATTACTTCATCTTTTAATTTTCCATCTGCCCATGCTTGGGTTGCTAATGAATGCGAGCGATGCGCTAATGCATCTTGATCTTCACGGCTAATGTTATGTGTTTTAGCCATTTGCTCAGCAGTTTGCCCCATTGAAAGGCCTGTTGAGTACTCTGCAACTGCAGGAGGCACTGGCAATAGATCTTTTAAGCGCAACTTTGAAAATATTTTTAAGCGCTGACCTAAGGTACGCGCTTTATTTAAATCAACTAAACTGCCAGCTAATTTTTTGCTCACGCCAATGGGTAGTACCGATGAAGAATCGGCGCCACCAGCAATACCTACAGTAACAGAGCCGGCCATAATAGACTCAGCAACGTTGGCAATAGCCTGAAAACTAGTAGCACAGGCACGTGATACTGAATACGCATCAACCGATACCGGCATGCCAGTACCTAATACAATTTCGCGTGCTATATTTGGTGCTTCTGGCATTTGTACTACCTGACCAAATACAAGTTGATCAATTTCTGACTTGTTGAAATTTAATCGCTCAAGCATTTCGTTAACCACAAGTTTACCCATATCAAGTGCAGGTACATGGTGGAACGCTGTTGCTTGCTTGGCAAAAGGTGTACGTAGGCCGCTAACTATGGCTATACGATCGCCTTTTGGTGTTTTAAGTATGTTTTGCTCAGACATTAATTATGCTCCCGCTGACAGGTCTGACCTGTTTGTTTTACTCGATTCTAAACAACCCGTGTACTAAAGCCAATAGATAAACTGAAATTTATCGATTAGTAGGCAAATAAAATTCTCTAAGACCTACTATATAAGTACTACAATAGGCTTTTTTAGACGCATTTACAAAGTTTTGTGATAGGCTAAAAGTCGTTAATAAATAACGAACTATTTTTAAAAATACAGTCTAACTCTTGAGTTATCCAATTTTAAACCTTATAACTAGGTCAGTATTTCGTACCCAAATAACTTTGGTATTATTCCAGCTGACGAGGACAGTCTATTTATTATGGCAGCTAACGCATTTTCACAATTAAAAACGTACTTAGATACACAAATTATTGGCCAGCCAGAGCTTACTCAAGCGCTACTTATTACCATTTTAGCTGACGGCCACTTATTAGTAGAAGGCCCTCCTGGCCTTGCAAAAACGCGCGCCGTAAACGCCTTAGCTAAAGGCATTGAAGGCTCGTTTCAGCGGGTGCAATTTACGCCCGACTTGCTCCCTGCCGATATTACTGGTACTGATATTTATCGTCAGCAAACCAGTGAGTTTGTATTTGAAAAAGGCCCACTGTTTCATAATCTTATTTTAGCTGATGAAATAAACCGTGCCCCAGCTAAAGTACAATCAGCTTTATTAGAAGCCATGGCAGAGCGCCAAGTAACGGTGGGTAAAAATACTTATCCGCTAAGTGACTTATTTTTAGTAATGGCCACACAAAACCCGCTGGAGCAAGAAGGCACTTACCCGCTACCTGAAGCGCAGCTTGACCGTTTTTTACTGCATTTGAGTATAGGTTACCCCGGCGCAGAGCACGAATTAGATATACTGCGTTTAACCCGAGGCGAAGCATTAAACGAGCAACCAGCGGTAATGCAAAAAATTAGTCAAAGCGATTTATTTGCCGCTCGTAAAGCTATTTTAGGCCTTTATTTAGCACCACCACTTGAGCAGTATTTAGTGCAGCTTATTATAGCTACCCGTGAAGGCGCTAAGTTAGATGCACAACTAGGTAGCTGGATTGAGTTTGGTGCCAGCCCACGTGCCACTATTGCTCTTGATAAATGTGCCCGTGCGCATGCTTGGTTGCAAGGCCGCGATTTTGTAGCGCCCGACGATATTCAGGCAGTAGTACATAATGTATTGCGCCATCGTATTATTTTAAGTTACGAAGCCCAAGCCGATGGCATTACTAAAGATCAGGTAATTAGCCGTATTGTTGAACTTGTAGCCGTACCGTAACTTATGCAAACACCATTAGATCCCCAAGCATGGCTTGCACAAAGCCATAGCCACGGTGTTAATTTAGCGCTTAAAGAGCTGATGTATTACAAAGCCAAAGCGCAATTGCTAGAGCTGGCTCCTAAAGTAAAAATTAAAAACACCTTAACCGGGCAATACCTTGCGCCGCATAAAGGCCGTGGTATGGAGTTTGCTGAAGTACGCCACTATCAACAAGGCGACGATATTCGCTCTATTGATTGGCGTGTAACTGCACGCACTGGCGAAACACACACTAAGCTTTTTCAAGAAGAGAAAGAGCGCCCGGTGTTTATTTTTACTGATTTTTCAAACTCGATGCTATTTGGCTCGCAGTTGTTATTAAAATCGGTGCAAGCCGCGCACATTAGCGCATTAGTTGCTTGGTCGGCCTGCCAACGTGGTGACCGTATTGGTGGCATTGTATTTAATCAGCACTCTCATTTAGAGCTCAAGCCCAGCGCCCGTGAAAAAGCGGTATTAAAGCTGTGTCATAATTTGTGTGATAGCCACCAGCAAGCCCTTAACGCAATTGACGAGCAAGCCACTAACAACTTTAGCGATAACTTAAAGCGCCTTAACCATTTGGCTAAACCCGGTAGTTTAGTGTATTTAATTTCTGACTTTAATGCCCTAGACGACGCCAGCTTTAAACAGCTCGAAATACTAAGCCGTCACTGCGAGCTAATTGGTTGCCACATAAGCGATCCATTTGAGCATCAGTTACCGGCATTTAAACAAGCCGTTACAGTAAGCGCCAATGGCCAAGACTTTGCCCTACCACTTATGGATAGTAGTTTTAGAGCGCGCTTTGCTAAAAATGCCGAACAGGCATTTAGCACACGCTTTAATCGCTTAACTAAATCGGGTCTTAATTTAATATCATTCAATGCAGCCACACCGCTTGAGCTGCAATTAGTGAGAAAATAACCATGCAAACGTCTCCACTTGATGGCCTACACGACATAATAGCGCCAAGCCAAGTAAATTGGTGGCCACTTGCCCCTGCTTGGTGGGTTATTATTGCCGTTTTGTTATTGCTGCTAAGCGCCGCAATTTATATGGCTTATAAGCGTTATAAATTTAAACAACCAAAACGCTTCGCGGTTAATTTAAGCCAACAGCACACTGATCCTCAGCAATTACATATTATTTTAAAACGCTTAGTCATTGCCTATTACGATAAACGCCTTGCTACGCAATCTACCAAGCAGTGGTGTAATACGCTTAATACACTAACCGGATTAAGTTTTAGTGAACAAGAAATTCTCAGTGTTTATAATCTTGAGCAAAACAATAGCGCGCTAGAAAATAAGTTTCGCCAAGCAATTAAGCAATTTAAGTTAAAGGAAGTGGTTAATGTTTGAATTTAGCTGGCCATGGCTGTTTATATTACTCCCCCTGCCTTTATTACTATTATTACTAAAACCGGCTGTAAACAATGCGCACACTCGACTGCGGATCCCAAGCTTTGCCAAACATAACTTAACCAGCCAAAGCGTTGAAGCTCATGCACGGCGCTTAACTCCGTTCGAGTGGGTTATATGGCTATTACTGGTAATAGCTGCGACAAACCCTACTTGGTTAGATGATCCTATTTCAATGCCAAACGAAGGCCGCGATATAATGCTGGCGGTTGATTTATCAGGCTCTATGACCGAGCAAGACATGGCTTACAATGGCCAATATGTTGACCGCTTAACTATGGTTAAAGCGGTATTAACTGATTTTATAGAGCAGCGCCAAGGCGACAGGCTCGGCCTTATTTTATTTGGCGACACCGCCTTTTTACAAACCCCCCTTACGCGTGATGTAAAAACCGTAAGTAAAATGCTTTCTGAGGCACAAATTGGTTTAGTTGGCCGCGCCACTGCCATTGGCGATGCTTTAGGGTTGTCGGTAAAACGTTTTGCAAACAAAGATAAAAGCAATCGTATTGTGGTGCTGCTAACCGACGGGCAAAACACTGCAGGTAATTTAAAACCCGAAGAAGCCCTACTGCTTGCCCGCGATGCTGGTATAAAAGTGTATACCATTGGCGTTGGCTCAGATAATCCTCGTGGGTTTAGTTTATTTAATATGGGCGGTATGAGCGGCGACACAATAGATGAAGGGTTATTAAAACGCATAGCCGAGCAAACTGGCGGCTTGTACTTTAGAGCTAAAGATGTAGCCGGTTTACAGCAAATTTATGCCGAACTAGACAAATTAGAGCCCATTAGTGTAGATGAGCAAACCTTTCGCCCGCAAAGCTCATTATTTTACTTGCCGTTATTAATCGCTATTTTATTAATTAGCTTAAAAGTAATGTTAACAACCCTGCGCGCAATAAAGGAGCCTAACTAATGGATTTTGAATTTATTCGCCCTGCTATTTTGTGGTTACTCATACCCGCAGTTGGGTTGTTTTTTGTTGCCTTAATTAAGCGCAAAAAAGCCACCAATGAGCAGCTAATTGCACCGCATTTAGCACAGTTTATTATGAGCGACGCAAGCACTAAAACTAACCAGCCACTTTGGTTACTAGCGCTATTTTGCAGCTTAGGGATTATATTTAGTGCCGGCCCCAGCTTTGAAGAAAAGCAAGTACCTGTGTTTCAAAGCAAAAACGCTCGCGTTATTGTTATGGACATGTCGTACTCTATGTACAGCACAGATATTTTACCAAATAGATTAATGCAGGCGCGTTTTAAAGCCCTCGATATGATTGATTTATTTAAAGAAGGCGACACAGCGCTAGTAGCCTATGCAGGCAGTGCTTATACCATTTCACCGCTAACCAACGACGCCACTACACTTGAAAACCTAATACCTAGCTTAAGCCCAGAAATAATGCCCGACAAAGGCTCTAATGTTTTAGCTGGCCTTGATATAGCAAAAGAGCTATTAGGACAAGCCGGTTACCTAGATGGCGATATTATTTTAATAACCGACGGCATTGATCAGCAAGAGCAAAGTGAGGTGAGCACCTTTACTAAAAACACCCAATACCGATTAAATATTTACGGTGTAGGCACCGCCCAAGGTGCGCCAATTAAACTACCCGAAGGCGGATTTTTAAAAGACCACTACGGGCAAATTGTAGTGCCGACTATTAATACCAGCCAGCTAAAAAGTTTAGCTACAAACAGCGGCGGTAAATTTGCTAGTTATCAGCCAAGTAGCGCCGACATTGCTGTTTTTGCACCTAGCGCTAATGGTGAGTTGTTAAAAGATGAAAAACAAAATCATGCGCTTTGGCGTATAGACGCCGGTATTTATGGCTTATTACTGCTACTACCTTTAAGCCTTTATTTATTTAGACGTGCGGCTTTGCTGAGTGTGTTTTTAGTGTTTAGCTTTTTACCACAGCAAAATGCCTATGCCGTAGAGCTGCCCACAGTTTTAAAAAACACCGATCAGCGGGCGCTTGATGCTTATAACAATAAAGATTATGAGCAAGCAATAACAGCCCAATCGAGCCAATTAAAAGGCGCTGCGCTTTATCAGCAAGGGAACTTTGAGGCCGCGGTTAATCAATTTAGTGATGATAAATCGGCAACCGGTTTTTATAACTTTGGTAACGCACTTGCTAAAGCGGGCAAGCTAGAGGAAGCAATTAATGCTTATCAACAAGCTCAAGCATTACACCCTAACTTTACACAAGCCGCAGACAACCAAGCACTGGTTGAGCAATTACTGAATCAGCAGCAAGAGCAACAAAACCAAGACGGCGGCGAATCACAAGACGGGCAAAAAAGTGATGAGCAAAACCAACAGCAAAATTCTGATGAAGCCAAGCAAGATCAGCAACAAAATGATGAGCAAGGCGAAGCGCAAAGCGACAGTGAAAAAAACAGTGACGATAAATCGGATAAAGACTCTGAGCAAGCACAAGAGCAAGCTGATCAACAAAATAAACCTGACATGCAAGCTGAGCCGCAAAACGAGCAAAGTGAAAATCAACCAGCCGAACAGCCAAATGATAACGCTGAGCAACAAAGTGAGCCACAGGCTGCAAACGAACCTGCGCCCGACGAGCAACAACAAACTGCCGAGCAACAAGCGCAAGCAGTACAAGCCAGTGAGCTGACTAACGAAGAAAAAGAACAAGCACAGCAGCTTAATCAGTTACTGCGAAAAGTGCCCGACGATCCCGCTATTTTATTACGGAACAAAATGCAATTAGAAGCCCAAAAAAGACAATATCAACGTCGCCCCACAGGAGTAGAAAAGTCATGGTAATGCGATTATTTTGCTGTTTATTGCTATTAAGTGCGATGCCATTGATGGCTGCCACCAAACTCGAAGCCAGTGTAAATAAAAACCCGGTGTTAGCGGGTGAGTTTTTTATTCTTAATATTACAGTAGACGACACAATTAAAGATGAACAACCCGATACCTCAATGCTGTTAAAAAGCTTTGTGGTTGGCCCTACTAGCTTAAGTACTCGCACCAATATTATAAATGGCAGTATGAACAAGCAAACTACCTGGTCGGTTAAACTAATGACCCGCCGTGAAGGTGAATACACTATACCGTCGTTTACTGTTGCAGGGCTTAGCTCGCAGCCTATTACTTTAAAAGTAGCCAAGCGCGCAGCTGATGCCGATAAAAATAACGATATATTTTTAAAAACATCGCTCTCAAGTAAATCTTTGTTTGTACAAGAAGCCGGTGTTTATACGCTTAAACTTTATTTAGCCAAAGAGCTACTCGACGGCAGTTTAGGCACGCCTAGCATGGAAAATGCACAACTTAGCCAACTAGGTAAACAAACGGAAGATTATGAACTCGTTGACGGTAAACGTTACTTAGTAATTACCCGAGAGTATTTAATTCAGCCGCAAAAAAGTGGTGACTACACTATTGCCGGCCCAGCTTTTCAAGGCCGTGTGCAACAAAATTACCGCCAGTTAGAAGTATCGGCACTTGGCAATGATCAGCAAATAGAAATAAAGCCGATTCCAAGTAATTACAATGGCGCTTGGCTGCCTAGTGAGTTAGTAAGCTTAGATGAGCAATGGCAACCAGAGGATAATACTGTTGAGGTAGGCACTCCTATCACACGCACAATTACCTTAACGGCACTTGGTGTAACCAAAGAGCAACTCCCCGAAATATCAATGCCCGACATTACAGGGATCCGTAGCTACCCAGATCAAAAAGAAAATAACAATGCGGTGCGTAATGGCCGTGTAGTATCGCAGCAAATTGCCTCTTATGCTTTGTTACCACAAACACCCGGCACTTATACGCTGCCCGAAATAAAACTGCCTTGGTACAACACTAAAATAAATCGTATTAGCTTTGCCACTTTACCAGAGCGCACTATTACTGTGATCCCTAGTAGCAATGCTGCTAATCCTGTGGTTATAAATGATTCGCAAAATACCAATAACCAAGCAGCAGGACAAAATAGTATAGATGCAACTAATCCGCTGCAAGTACAAAGCTCAACACCATTATGGTTAATAATTGTTGCTGTACTGGGCTATTTATTATGGATTGTGACTGCAATTTTTTATTGGTTAAGCCGTTCTACTCATAATGCGCATGTAGCAACTACAACTGACAAAACACACGCGCTGCCTAGTTTGAAAAACTTATTACATGCAGCAAATAAAAACGATGCAAAAATGTTTTATAGCGCATTAAATATATATGCAAAAACAGTAACTAAGCAAAATATGGGTGCTATTGATACTTTATGCCGTGCTATTAATGATGCAGAACTAACTAATAATGTGATGCAGTTACAAACACAATTATACAGTAATAAAAAAACAACCAGCGATCTTACAGCTATAGTTAAATTACTTAAAAAGTATCAGGCTCAAACATTAAAGTCGCAACAAGCTGTATTAAAAGACCTTTACCATTAAATTTTAATGCGTATAGGCCTTTTATTACATTAAATAATATTTAACTAAAAAAAGAACTTATGTTTGGAAATAAAAAATCGAATAATCAGGTCTTAATTGATATGGCACAAAAGCAAAAGCGCTACGAAGCCTTGGTTCATGTTTACCATAAAGAGCTTTACCGCTTTGCCTATTGGTTATGCCGTGATCCACACATTGCCGATGACTTAGTACAAGAAACATTTTTGCGTGCCTGGCGCTCGCTCGACTCTTTACTGGATCAAAAAGCAGCAAAGTCGTGGTTACTTACGATTTTACGTCGCGAAAACGCGCGACGATTTGAGCGCAAACAATTTGATTATAGCGATATAGAAGATGAATTATTGGTTGATGAAAGCAGCCACTCTTTAGACGATGAAATGGAGCAAACTGTTATTCAGCGCCAAATTGCACTCTTGCCTGATGAATACAAAGAGCCGTTATTACTGCAAGTAGTAATGGGCTGCTCAGGCGAAGAAATTGCAAATATACTCGATTTAAATAAAAACACGGTAATGACACGTCTATACCGTGCTAGAAACCAACTTAAAGAGGCTTTAAGCCGTGATGATGAGCAACTTAAAGGGGCATCAAAATAATGGATGAGCTTGAGTTTCGTCGCCGCACTATTGCGCAGCCAAACGATATTGACAATGAGCTTACCGAGTTTGCTAAAGACAACTCAGAGCGACAACGGTTTATTAACGACATGAAAGATTTCGATAAATATTTACAAAGTGCAGCTAATGACGTTCCGGTACCTGAAAACCTAGCCGAGCGAATTCTTTTAAACACCTCTTTAAAAGAAAAAGCACAGCAACAAGCGCAAATACCGGCTAATAAAAACGTTATTGCATCGCGATCGCGCTTTAAGTTTGACCGAGTACATTTAGCCCTAGCCGCTTCGTTTGTTGTTACTATAAGTGCATTCTTTTTTAGTTCTGAGCAAAATACCTATGGCGCAGGTGAGCATGCTTTAGCCCACGTTTATCACGAAATAAATTCTCTCGATAAAACACAAGCAATTAGCCTGCAAAGCGTGAATGAAAAGCTCGCCTTACTTGGCGGACAATTAAGTGAGCTACCCGGTAAAATTACTTACGCTATGTTTTGTGACTTTAAAGGGGAGAAAGGCATACATTTAGTGTTTGAATCTGACTTTGGCCCTATGACGGTATTTATTGTGCCGACTAAAAATAAAGTGTTTGAAATGGGCTCTGATGACTTTCATGATGACAGATTTGAAGGCCATATTAATAGAGGCCAACAAGCCGATACCGTATTAATTGCCAGCTTAGGTGCGCCGGTGAATATGTATAATGAACGTGTTTCTGGCGCTATTCGCTGGCTGTAACCTTGTAGCTTCTCGCATCGCTTAGACCAGCTAAGCGGTGCGCTTAATATTTAATAATTTCACTCCTGCCCCTTAAATATTACCAACCAGCCAACTGATTTTTAAAGTAAATAATATTTCTATAGGTATAATCGACACTTTATTTTATTTAAGGATTTTCATGAAGAATTTTGTCGTTATTTTATCTTTGTTGGCCTTGCTAATGACTGCAAGCTTTGATGCACAAGCACGTAAAAAGTTTGGTAGTAGCAAACGTGGTAAAACTCCAGCTACGCAACAAACCGCACAAAAGCAACAAACAGATACCAAGGCAGTTGCGCCTGCGGCAAAGCCAGCATCTAATAAAAAAGGCATTATGGCGGGTGTATTTGGTGGACTGCTTGCTGGTGGCTTAATTGCTGCTATGTTAGGTGGTGATTTTGAAGGATTTCAGCTGTTAGAGATGATTTTACTTGCGGGTGCAGCCTTTATAATATTTAAACTTGTTCGTGGCTTTATGCGCGCAAGGCAGTCGCCTCAACTGGCCAGTGCTGGCATGTCACAAAATGCATTTAAACAAGCACCCATTGAGCATGAACAAACAACAAGTACAGGATTTGCTAATAATACTGCGCACAGCGACGATGTGCCTTTTAACTTACCCCCTGGCTTTGATACTAACGGCTTTTTACAAGGTGCTCGTGAGCATTACCACACACTACAAAATGCGTGGAACGAAGCTGATTATCACACTATGGCTGAGTATTTAAGCCCTGAATTAGTGGCCGAATTTAAAGCAGAGCGCGAAGCAATTACAAGCGTAGCTACTGAAGTGATGTTTATAGATGCAGAATTAGTACGCGCAGATACGCTGACTGACAAGTGGCAAGTAAGCGTACGCTTTAAAGGTAAGTATCGCGATTTAGCAGATAAACAAGAACAACCTATTTTAGAAATTTGGCATTTAGAGCGTTTAACGCTTACTGATGCACCTTGGCTGATTGTTGGCGTTGAAGATTTAATAGACGCATAGGCTCTAAATACGAGGCAAAAATAAACCGCACTAACCTAAGGTTGTGCGGTTTTTTAGTTAAATAATTTAACTAACCTGAGCTCCGGATAATAAACTTATCTTAAGCAGCTGTTTTCAGCGCTAACTGCGTTGAATTTACTTGCAATAGGCCAGCTATTGACGCGTAAATTCGCCTTGTTTTCACTGAAAACCTCTGGCTAGAGAAAATAAAATTAAATATAACGATGATTCAATATGTTAGTAAATCTCTTAACCAGAGTTCAGGTTAACTATTATGATTTACATACGTCGGCAACTGCATTTGCAAAGTATTCAATATTTGCATCACTCACGCCCGCTACGTTTACACGACTTGAGCCAACAATATAAATGCCGTACTCTTTTTGTAGGCGAGTAATTTGCTCTTTATTAATTCCTAAGAAAGAAAACATACCGTGCTGACGCTCAATAAACGAGAAGTCTTGCGCTATGTCTTTAGTCGCTAGTGTTTCTTTAATTTGTGTACGTAAACCATTTATACGGCTACGCATTTCATCAAGCTCTTGATGCCACATTTGCGTAAGCTCAGTGCTGCTTAAAATTGTATTTACAATGTCGGCACCATGCGCTGGCGGCATTGAATAAATACTACGTACAACACTAAGTAATACTGAGTTTGAAATATCAGCAGTTGCGCTGTCTTTTGCAATTAGTGAACACGCACCAATACGTTCGCGGTAAAGACCAAAGTTTTTAGAACATGAAGAACAAATAATTAACTCTTCAACTGCGTCAGCTAAAATACGCAAGCCACGTGCATCTTCTTCTAGTGAAGAGCCAAAACCTTGGTATGCAATATCAACAAGCGGCGTAAAGCCCACTTCTTTTGCAAGCTCAGCAACTACCTTCCACTGTGCTTCGTTTAAATCCATACCACTTGGGTTATGGCAACACGCATGTAGTAAAACCACATCGCCTTTAGGCACTTGCTTAAGCGTGTTGATCATCTCATCAAATAGTAAATCTTTATTTTCGTAATCGTAATAAGGGTATTCTTTTACTGTTAAGCCCGCTGCTTCAAATAAGCTAATATGATTAGCCCATGTTGGCGTAGTTACCCACACTGTTGCTTTTGGATTACAACGCATAATAAATTCAGCAGCAACACGTAATGCCCCAGTACCACCTGGCGCTTGCGCCGTACGTACACGGTTAGCTAGTAATGTTTTGTGCTCACCTAATAGTAAGCTTTCCATTTTTTGACAGTAATCTAAATTACCCGCTAAACCAATATAAGATTTGCTGGTTTCATTTTCTAAACGAAACGCTTCTGCTTTTTTTACCGCTTTAAGTACCGGTGTATTGCCTAGCTCATCTTTATAGACACCCACACCTAAATCAATTTTATTAGGGTTAGTATCTTGCTTATAGGCCGCCATAAGGCCAAGAATAGGATCTGTGGGTAATGGTTTTAATACTGAGAACATTGACTATCTCTTATCATTATTTAGGGGGTTGGTGTGAGCTTAAGCTTATCATAAAAACACGCTAGGTTGACTAGTGTTATTGGTACAAAAAAGTGAGGAATTTTAATACAGCATGCCATTAATACAGTTAATACCTTGTGCATGCAAAAAATCATTATTAAAAACCTCAACATAGTCTATTTTTGTTATTTAAACTAAAAATTGAGGAATTTTAATACAGCATGCAATTAGGACTGCGAGTACTTTTTCATCAAAAAAATCATTATGAAACGCCTCAGCATCAATAATTCCTACGCATTCACCACTCCTATTAAATAAAGGTAAGCACACCTCAGACTTAACCTTTGGGTCGCAAGTATAATACTCCCCTCCTTGGCTTAAGTATTGCTCAACATTATTAATAATACGGCCCGTTTTAGAGAGCGCAACTTGCACGTTGTTACTGCCCGCGGCAAAATCGGCTGTAAGCGGAAAAAGTGGCCTACTTGGCGCGCCATGATAAGCTAACTTTAAAAGCTGTTTACCCTGTGCAGTATCGTGAGTTTGATAAATACCATACCAATCAACCCCAGTTTGCTGCTGTATGTAGTTTACAATAGCCTGTAAGTTAGCAAACTTAGTGTGCGTTTGCTCATTGTTAGTTACGTAAGTAGTTAACTTAAACGGTTCATCTTGCAGATAACCAAATAAACTACATGCTCCGCCCTCACCTAGCTGTGGAATTTGATACTGCCAGCGAACTTCAGGCAAGCTAATGCTTACAAGTGCTTGCTCAAGCGCTGTTAGCTCTGCTGAAATTAAACGGGTGTCAGCACTGAGTTGTGCTTGTTGTAAATAGGAATTAATCATTTGGCCATCCATACTTCTATAATGTGCAAATATTAGCATGGATTTTTTTACAGTGCTAGCTCAACTTATAACACATTTCAACTTGGTTCCCGCTGCTGTTATAAGTCACTCTCTGTGCTATTTCGTCAAGCAGTGACAGCCCGCGGCCAAACTCAGCTGCGTCATTAAACAGGGTATCTTGCTGGTGAGTGTACCCGCAGCCGCTGTCGCAAATAATAAAGTATAAGCTCAAACTATCAGGGCAGTAACTTACCTCTATAGAGAGTTTTGCATTACTAAGTTCTGCAAGTTTTTTTGCGCGCAATTCATAATATTTAAAAAAGCCATCATCTTGAGTTTTTAATTGTGAGTCTAATTTAAGTACACCATGATCAAGCGCATTATTGTATGCCTCCGATAGGAGTAAAAATATATTCGCGCTATGTGCTTTTAAACCACTAATACTGCTGAGCATATTTACTAAATCATAAACCGGATCGGTGTTTTTTATTTGCTTCGAATCTAAACTCAATGACATATTAAACGCTAATTTAGAAAATGCCTCTCTGGGTTCCGGCTTTACACTTAGTGGTAAACAATTGAGTAACACTATGCTTATATCGTCTTGTTGTTTAGTACCATCAGCAAACTGACTTACGCTATTAACGATGTTTTCGCTGCTGATCATCGGGTTCATTTTTAAGGTTTCGATAAAGCGTTGTTCACTAAAAAAAACACCTTGTTTATTCGTTGTTTCAATTATGCCATCGGTTGCAAGTACAAGCCGTGTTTGCTCATTTACTTCAAAGTGAATAACCTCATGTTCAAACTCTTGATTGTTTAATATACCCAATGCCATATGTTGCGATTCGAGCGTTTTTTTAAGGTTACCTTGCTTATCTATTAAGTAAGTATCGGGAAGTCCGCCTAGCCATGCCGATATACTTTTACCAGATACACTTAGCTCTATAATAGTTGCAGCGCAAAACATATGTCCGGGCAGTAAATTGTATAATAATAAGTTTAATTCGCGGGCAATGTCGTGTAACGCCATACCTTTTTTAACCATAGTGTAAAACACACGCGATGCTGGTAAAGCGCCTATTGCCGCCGCTAAACCATGACCGGTAAAATCACCTAACATGCAATATAAATTACCTATAGGACTTTGCGCGACTAAAAACATATCGCCGTTAAACATGGTGGCAGGCGATAAATTAAAATCGAGGTGGGTTTTAAATTGATCTTGATTTTCGAGGGAGTTATTAAAAATATGCTCAATAATTTCATACTCTCGCTCACGCTGATTTTGATGCTCCTCAAGTAATATTTTTTGCTGGTTAGCCTTTTTACTTAATTCACGGGTCCTGCAGTGGGCTTTAATTTTGGCGTGTAAAATTACTTTTTCGAACGGCTTTTGAATAAAGTCATCACCGCCAACCGCTAAACAACGCTCAAAGCTGGCGTGATCATCCAGTGCCGTAATAAAAATAATAGGTAAATGAATATCGTTAAAGCGTTGTTTTATTATTTTTGCCGTTTCAAAGCCATCCATAATAGGCATTACTACATCAAGTAGCACAATATCAATTGGGGTTTGCGCGAGTATCTTTAGAGCGGCAACACCATTATACGCCAAAGAAACTGTATAGCCTTCTTGTGTTAATAGCCTTTGCAGTAATATTCGGTTAAGGGCTTGATCATCAACAACTAAAATATGCATCATAGGGCCTGTTTATCTTTCGAGGTTAAATTTGCAGCAGTATGTTTGGTATTTAGGCAAAGCAGAGCCTATGTAGTGTGGTTATTCCCCATAAATAGGCGATAACGCAGCATAAATGCCAAACATGCGCTGCCCTTTGGGTTCTTTCTAGGGACGATTAACTCTTTGTTGTTCGGTTTTTACTTAGCCCACTAGGTTACAAACCTCGCGCCGCGATTTAATCGCCCCTAGATTGAACAAATTTTAATCCTGAAAGGTCAACAGGCCCTAGTTAATATCAAACTTCTTATCAAACCGAGATATTTGTAATATTTTTTTTAATTGTGGTTGGCAGTTGCTGATCTCAAATTTATTGACCTGTGTATCTATGCTTTTTTGCATATTTAGCAGCATACCTAATGCTGAGCTGTCCATGTAATCGGTTTCCCTTAGGTCGATAATTACTTTAGTAATGCTTTTGTCTATTTGCGCATACGCTTGGCGAAAAGATTGCACTAAATTAAAGTCAAATTTACCCTTTATATGTATTGTTAACGTAGCTGCATCGGCCGATATACTTTTAGTTAAACTCATATTATGTCCTATTAATATTCTTTGAATCAAATATAACTGTTTAAAACTAATTAGCAAAAATAAAAACATCAATACACAAATTTGCTATTATTTACGCCATTGTTTGATTCAATTTTTGTATAGGGTAATGATGAGCGATAGTCACTTAGTATATTCAACACAAACGGGGCGAATAGAGCAACCAAAACCAGAGAAAGAAGTTGCAGGTAAACTATTTAAAGACGGGTTTGTGCGTATTGAGCGCCAAACAAAAGGACGCAAAGGCAAAGGCGTTATGCTGGTAGTTGGAGTCGATCCTAAAGAGCATGATTTAAAAAAATTAGCTAAAACACTTAAAAGTAAAATGGGCCAAGGCGGCGCAGTAAAAGACGGTCTTATTGAAGTACAAGGTGATGATCGCGATAAACTAAAAGCTATTTTAGAAAGCTTAACCTTTAAAGTAAAAATTGCGGGTGGTTAAACCCGCAATTTAATTTTATTTTTCGTCCTTCGCCATTTGCTCCAATCGTTCAAAAAGCATGGGTAAATCGCGCTCTGCAATTGGCGGGCTAAAGTAATACCCTTGCACTATAAAGCAATTGTTATTTTTCAAAAACTCTACTTGCTCAACGGTTTCTACCCCTTCGGCAACCACATCGAGTTTTAGCTTTTGCGCCATGGCTATAATTGCCGCTGTTATTGCCATATCATTATTATCATCTGGAATATCTTTTATAAATGAGCGATCAATTTTAAGAATATCCACCGGAAAACGTTTCAAGTAACTTAATGAAGAGTAACCAGTACCAAAGTCATCTATAGAAATAGAAACCCCGAGTCCCTTTAATTCATGTAGTTGTGCTATAGCAGCTTCTACATTGCCCATCAGCATACTTTCGGTTAATTCTAAATGTAGGCTTTTAGCCGACACCTGTGTACTGGCTATTATTTTTTTCAGTGTAGGTAATAAGCTGGCATCTTTAAACTGTCTGGCCGATAAGTTAATCGCAATATTACTCGCTCTACCTTGGCGCTCTAACTTAACTGCAAAATTACATGCTTGGTGTAATACCCACTCTCCCAGTTCAACAATTAAACCGGTAGCTTCTGCAATAGGTATAAATTTAGTGGGTGCAATCGCCCCTTCTGTTGGATGAAACCAGCGTAACAATGCTTCGTAACCCACTATAAGCTGAGTGCGGCTATCAATCTGCGGCTGATAATAAACCGTGAGTTGTTTATCTTTTATAGCTTGGCGTAGCTCGTTTTCAATAAACAAGCGTTCATTTGCAGCAGTATTGAGCTCTTGGCTATAAAAATGAAAGGTGTTACGCCCTTTTGCTTTTGCTTCATACATGGCTAAGTCGGCATGCTTTAACAGTTGGTCTTCTTCTTGGCTGTCGTATGGGGCCATAGTAATGCCTATACTGGCACTAATAATAACTTCGTTACTGCCAAGTTGAATAGGCTCATTAAGGGTTTTTTGAATCGTATTTGCCACTTGAGTTGCATGCTCTTGATGCTCAATGCCACTGAGTAATATAGCAAACTCATCACCGCCTAAACGCGCAATAGTATCCTCGGCTCTTAGGCGTTGCTTTAATCTATTTGCAACTTCAACGAGTAATTGATCGCCTGCATTATGGCCTAAGGTATCGTTAATACGTTTAAATTCATCTAAATCAAAATAAAACAATGCAAAGGCATAATGCCCGCGTTCAGCGAGCGCCATCGATTTACGCAGCTGCATTCTAAAAAATGTTCGATTAGCAAGTCCTGTTAAAGTATCAAAATAAGCAAGCTGTTCCATTTTACGCTGGCTTTCTTTAACAAACGAAATATCCTGCGCAGAGGCTACGTAACTGGTAATTGTTCCGTCATCTTCGCGAATAGGTGAAATACTTAAAGAAACCCAAATAGGCGCTTTATTATTGCTTTCAATTAAGGTGTCGCCACGCCAACAATTACGACTGCGTAAATCAACATCTATATCATCAATTAATATAGCCATTTCGCTTGCAATAATGCTTAATAAAGGCGCTCGATTAAAATGTTCCTCTGAAAAGCTGGTCATTTCAAGCATTTTAGGGTTTACGTATTCAATGACAAAGTTTTTATCGGTGATCACCACACCAGTACCAGAAAACGCCACGGCTTTGGATAGTCGCCTGGCTGCTTTTTCTGCAATTTCTTTTTCAATAATACGCTGGTTAAGCCCATCTATTAGCTTTCTAATTTCAATGGTCATGTCTTTAAATGAGCCGTTGAGAGTGCCTATTTCATCTTTGTTTTCTTTTGGAAATTCTATTTGTAACTGGCCTTGACCAAAGTTTGTAACGGCATAAACCAAAGAATGTATACGCCTAAGTACTAACTGATAAAGTGCTTGATGTAAGAGTAAGGCGACTAAAATGGCATAGAGTATAAATAGCCCAAAAAACTTCATCTTTAAATCTGCTAATGCTGAGAATGTTGAAGAACGTTTTTTATATACCCCTACATACCAATCTAAGCCATCTATTTTATGAATATTAATAATATGCGCTTCATTATTTAATTTGAATGAGTCGGCATATTCAGACCGTTGCATTTTAATCGCATCATCTACAATTACTTGTAATGTGGGATCAATAAAGTCCTCAGGGAGTAGTTTTTTACCTGCTTTACCATATTGTGCATAACTTGATTGGGTTAAATTGGGGTGCGCTAATAACTGCCCTTGGCTGTCAAATACCACTAACTGTTTTTCTTTCCCGCCAATTGGCAATTGCGATATTAATGTTTTTAGCGCGATGTCACTGCCAGTAACACCTAAAAACTCACCCTCTTTATAAATAGGAACCGTTAAGCTAATAGCCCATTTATGCCATATAGTATCGTAATAAACTTTAGACCAAACAGGCCTATGTTGAGGATTAGTAAGCGCCTTAGCGTAATTAAAGCGCGTACTTTGTGTAAATGTATAATTAGCTGGCGCATTTAAAGCCTCGTTAGGCGGCGCTATGCGAATAAAGTTATCTTTAGTAATAAGGTAAAAATTAAAAAAATCTTGAGTTAGTGGTGGCGATATAATTTTCCAGAGCGTTTCAGAGTCTGATATTAATTGTTTATAAAAAGGTGTATAGCTAGTTTGTGGGATAAATGCAGCCGAAAGCCCATCAGTAGAGGCACTGCGTATCGTACCGTCATTATTTAATTGCAGTGTATTTACTTTATTACTTATTAACGATGACTGATCACTAAATAGCTGCTCACCCACAACTATATTTGCTTGCTGAGCAACTTTAATTTTAGTGTTTAGTAAGTTTTTGAATTGTTTTATAAGTAATTCGTTAGATTCTTTTAATACTTCATGCTCTTCAAAAACCAGTTGTTTTTCTTCAGATTTGAGCATTAACGCGGCCGCACACACTCCAGCAATTAAACATATTGCAGAAATCAACAATGACAACTTGACGCTAAGTGAGTTTATCCCGAAACGAGATGGGGGGCGTCGATACACCACAGGCTAACCTTTTTATTATTAATAATTATTATTATTTGAACCAGTAATTGAAATATACCAGATCCAAGATCATATTTATAAATTATTTGTAAACTATATAAAAAAAACAAAGGGAACAAGACAAATTTATGCAACAATCACGGCCTATTACAAGTAAATCCAACACAGTTAACCTTGAAAATAGCCACTAGTGATAGATTTATTTTTCAGAGCTTAAGTTATTTAACAAAAGCGCTGTTGACATTAACAGTAACTCTCCATACATTATCAGCATGAACATTACTTACGCAGTTACTTTTTTTTCGTTTTTTAGCTTCTTTATATAGAAGAGGCTGAACTGTTTGTGAGATAAAATCAATCGAATAGCAAAGCCTCCCAACCGGGAGGCTTTTTTGTTTTTGCTGTATGAACAGCATACTTTTGGAATGAGGAAAGCCAAATGAGCAATGATGTACTAAATACACTTCGACACGATATAAATGAGATAGATTCTGATTTACTGGTTTTACTAGCCAAACGACGTCGTATTAGCCATGGTGTGGTGGAATATAAAATAGCGAACAATAAACCGATTCGTGATGAAGCCCGTGAATTAGCACTTCTAGAAAAGCTGATAGGTTATGCGAAATCGTTAGGGTTAGACGCCTATTACGTAAATAATGTTTTTCAAACTATTTTAGAAGACTCTGTATTGCATCAACAAGCTATGCTGCAAAAAAACCTTAACCCAGATGCGTTAAGCGAAACCCATCGTGTTACGTATTTAGGTGGGCAAGGCTCATACAGCCAGTTGGCCTGTCATAAATACTTTAGCCGTCGCCCAGGTAAGTTAGTTGAAATAGGCTGTAGCTCGTTTGACGAAATTACCGGTAAAGTAGAAAACGGCCAAGCCGATTTTGGTTTGCTGCCTATTGAAAACACCAGTTCAGGCAGTATCAACGAAGTATTTGATTTACTACAACATGCACAAGTGTCTATTGTTGGTGAAGTAACGCACAGTGTTGAACATTGTTTACTTGCCAACCCAGATACTGAGCTTAGCCAACTTACAAAAATATTTGCTCACCCGCAACCGTTTGCTCAATGTAGCCGCTTTTTACAAGGCCTTGGTGAGCTGCAACACGAAACCTGCGACTCAACTTCAAGTGCCCTGCAATCAGCACTAAATACGCCAAATAGTGCCGCTATTGGCTCTGCCCAAGCAGGTAAAAATGTAGGCCTAGAAGTGATTAAATCTAACTTAGCAAACCAAAGCGAAAACCACAGCCGCTTTATTGTTGTAGCGCGTAAGCCATTACAGGTATCAAAGCAAATACCCACTAAAACCAGTTTAATTATGGCCACTAAACAGCAGGCTGGTTCACTTGCCGATGCATTAATGATTTTTAAACAACATAAAATTAATTTGGTTAAGTTAGAGTCTCGCCCTATGCCGGGTAACCCATGGGAAGAAGTATTTTACGTCGACTTAGAAGCGAACCTTGCCGACAGCCAAGTAAAAAATGCATTAGAGGAGCTAAAAGAATACACTCAGTATGTACGTATTTTAGGCTGCTATCAAAGCGAAACGCTCCAAGCTGTGAGTGTAAATACGCAATAACGCGCAGCTTATAATGTAAAAAGGGCTTAATTAAGCCCTTTTTTGTTTTTCTGTTTTAATCTAGCACTTTTGCGTCATTCGCTTTATTTAACAGGCTGCGACTTTGGGTTAAAAAGTGCGCTGTCGAATCTGAAAAATAAGCTTTTGCATCAGCAAAGGCATCAATAAGCGCGGGCTTATCTCCTGCTTTTAACTTTTTAAGTGTGTCTGCAAAAGTCTGTTGATACTGCGCCAGTAAGCTCTCTACGTTATCAAATTGCGCTAACATAATATCTGAATATAACTCTGGCGATTGCGCAAATAAGCGCCCAACCATCATTAACTCTAATTGATAGATAGGTGATGAACAGCTACGTAACTCCGCTAATGTATGGCTTTGTTTTGCTAAAAACTGCCCATATACAAAGGTGGTTAAATGGCGCATTACCTGAATTATTTGCATTGCTTCGTCATGTTTTTTCGCATCAAGTTCAACTAGCTGGCAACCCCACACTTGCAACTGTGCTAACAAGCCCTGTGCAACATCGTGGTCACGCCCTTCACACACCACCACTGTTTGCTTAACCCAGTGCGAAATATCTGGGCCAAACATAGGATGCAGCCCTACAACTGGGCCGCTATGCGCTGCTTTTAGTGCTTTAATTGGCGCTTGCTTAACCGATGTTATATCTACCAATAAACAGCCTTCATCTAACTTAGGTAGTTCAGCAACTACAGTTTCTAACGCATTAATAGGTACACTTAATAGTACTAATTTAGCGCCTTTTAAAATTGCTGCAGCGTTTGCTTTATCTTGCTTATCAAGGGTTTTCACTTCGTAACCAGAGCGCTGAAATTGCTTAGCAAATAATTGCCCCATAGCACCTTGCCCACCCACAATAACAATGGGTGATAAATGCGGTGCAGCACATGCAAGTTTAGCTTGCTGATTCTGATACGCTTCGCGCATCATACGCCTAAGAATATCTTCAACTAACTCTGGGCTTACTCCCTGATTAATTGCTTCTTGGCGCCTTGCAGCTAATAAATCAGCTTCACGATCGGGTGCATGAAGTGGCGCACCAGTTTGCTGCTTTATTGCGCCAATTTTTTGAGTAAGCGAATTACGCCTTGCCAGCAGTGCCACCAACTGTGTATCACACTCATCAATACCCACTCTTAACTGGGCTAAATCATTTATATCCGCCACTTGCATACCACCTTAAAAAGCAAAAACGCCAACTTAAGTTTACATTAAAGTAAACTAATCAATACGATAAATACTAACAGGATCAATAGCCTGATAAAAGACTAAATAAGTAAAAGGTTAAATTGAAAAACAATACTTTGAGAAGCAACGAATACCTTTAAAGTAAATATTAATTATTTACCCTAAAAGCCGCAGTCAATAAAAGTAAATTAGCAAGCTAAAAAGCCTGCATTTGTTGCATAGTAGAGTTATCACGTTTATTCTTATATTATTCATATAGTAATTAAAATAAACAGGATCCATAAAATGGAAGAAGTTTTAGGAACAGATGTAGACGCTTCACAATTAATAGACCAAGCCATATCACTCGTTATGACTTACGCACCAAAATTTGTGCTCGCTATTATTACTTTACTGGTTGGCCTATGGCTGATCAACCGCTTTGTTAAGGTTTTAGATAATCGACTAGGCAAAAAAGATCCAACACTAAACAAGTTTTTATGTGGCTTAATTAGCGCTGTAGTGAAAATTATGCTGCTTATTTCGGTGGCCTCTATGGTAGGTATCGAAACCACCTCGTTCATCGCGGTGATTGGTGCTGCAGGCCTGGCAATAGGTCTTGCACTGCAAGGCAGTCTAGCTAATTTTGCTGGCGGTGTGCTGTTGCTAATTTTTAAACCGTTCAAGGTTGGCGATACTATCGAAGCACAGGGCTTTATGGGCGCAGTCGTCGAAATTCAAATTTTATACACAGTAGTAGATACCTTCGATAACCGCCGTATTGTTATTCCAAACGGTAGCCTATCGAATGCGACACTAGTGAACGTAAGTATTTATGACAAACGCCGCTGTGATATGACCTTTGGAATTTCGTATAACGACGACATAGATACGGCAAAAGCTATCTTAAAACGCCTGTTTGAAGAAGACGAGCGCTCTTTAACAGATCCGGCACCACGTATTTGTGTTGCCAGCCTTGGCGATAACTCAGTTAATTTAATGTTTCGCGCTTGGGTTGCAACAGGTGACTTATGGCCTTACTACTGGGATATGCAAGAAAAAGTGAAAAAAGCGTTTGATAAAGAAGGTATTTCTATTCCTTTCCCACAACGCGATGTACATGTTCATAACGTTAAGTAATTTGTATTGTGCATAGGTTCAACTAGCCTAATAACTTAGTCGCGGTAAGGTCGTATAAAGCGCCCTTACCGCAATCCTTACTGCCCATCCAATACCCCTTCAAGTTATACCTAGTTACACTTGGCTCCACTTTTTGAGCTATTTTCATCACCCTACTTCCTTAAATAACCTGAGCTCCGGATAATAAACTTATCTCAAGCAGCTATTTTCAGCGCTAACTGCGTTGAATTTTCTTGCAAGAGGCCAGCTATTGACGCGTAAATTCGCCTTGTTTTCACTGAAAACCTCTGGCTAGAGAAAATAAAATTAAATATAACTATGATTCAATACGTTAGTAAATCTCTTAACCAGAGTTCAAGGTTAAATACTATAATTCATCTGCCAAATTTTTATTTTCTGTGCTTTATTTGGCTTAGGTATATTTAGCTTAAGTTTTGCTTGAGCAAAGTTATGCTCATACTGGCGTTAATTGGGTTATTACGTATTCTGCGGGTAAGTTGAAAAGGTGTTTAAAACACATATTGATAAAAATTTATCGAGGTGCACTTTGTGTTTAGCAATAAAGGAAGCCTAACTATACTGGTGAATATTACGACAGTGCGACTCCTAGTCCGACAGCTGTGGTTTAAGCTTTAGTATTTAGCCTGAAATTTTATGTTATAGAAACCAAAACGGGTTGCAACCCGAAGGATGCAACCCGTTTTTTTGCGTTGATAAACAGCGCGTATTAGTTAAGTTTTTCTCTAATACGTGCAGATTTACCAGAACGCTCACGTAGATAGTAAAGCTTAGCACGACGAACTGCACCGCGACGCTTAACTGTTACGCTATCAATAAGAGGGCTGTGCGTTTGGAATACACGCTCAACGCCTTCACCGTTCGAAATTTTACGAACTGTGAATGCTGAGTGAAGACCACGATTACGCTTAGCGATTACAACACCTTCAAAGGCCTGTAGACGCTCTTTAGCACCTTCTTTTACTTTTACCTGTACAACTACTGTATCACCAGCGCCGAATGCAGGTACGTCTGTTTTAAGCTGCTCATCTTCAAGCGCTTTAATAATATTTTGGTTTACTTTTGCCATTATGTTTCTCACTTTCCTAGGTGTAACTGTCTTCTAGCCACAAGCTTTTTGGTACTCTTGCTGAAATTTCGCGAGTAATACCGCTTGCTCCTCAGTCAGAGCTAGGTTATGCAACAAGTCAGGACGGCGTAGCCAAGTTCTGCCTAATGACTGCATAAGCCGCCATTTTGCTATCTCTTGGTGGTTTCCGCTGAGCAATACAGCAGGCACCTGTTTGTCGTCCAATGTTTCTGGCCGTGTATAGTGAGGACAATCTAACAAGCCATCCGAAAATGAGTCTTGTTCTGCTGATTGGTTATGACCTAATACGCCAGGCACTAATCGCGCTACTGCGTCAATTAATGTCATGGCTGGTAATTCACCACCACTCAAAATAAAATCACCAATTGACCATTCTTCGTCAACGTATGACTCTATTATTCTCTCATCTATACCTTCATAGCGACCGGCAATCAAAATCAGTTTTTTAGAGCTTGCGAGTTCGCTAGCTCCTTGCTGATCTAGTTTGCGCCCTTGTGGGGACATATAAATTACTTTAGCACCATCACCTGCAGCTTTTTTAGCCTCGGCAATCGCTTTTTTTAATGGCTCAACCATCATTAACATACCTGGTCCGCCCCCGTAAGGACGATCGTCCACGGTTCTATGCTTATCTAAAGCGTAGTCTCGCGGATTCCAGCAGTTAAAATCAATTAAGCCACTTTTTACTGCGCGACCGGTAACACCCTGGTCTGTAATAGCGTCAAACATGTCAGGAAAAAGGCTTATCACCCCTACCCATAATGAACTCGTTTGCGTCATTAAAACCCTGGATCCCAGTCTACGGTAATTTCTCTTGCGTCGTGTTTAACTTCGATAATAACTGTATCAGTTAAAAACGGAATTAAACGCTCAGCTTGACCAAATGCGTCTTTACTGTTTGCTTTAACAACCAGTACGTCATTTGACCCTGTCTCCATTAGGTCATCAACAATGCCTAAATCGTAACCTTTATCAGTTACAACCGACATGCCAATGAGATCTCGCCAATAGAACTCACCTTGCGGGAGTTCTGGTAATTGCGCTGAATCCATTGAGATTTCTGCGTGGGTATAAGCCACTGCTTCGTCTCGATCGTTTACTTGCGCAAATTTAGCGATAAAGCCTTTGTTGTGGCGACGCCAGTCGACCACTTCTAAGGTCTGCCATTTACCTTGCTGCCCTATCAACCACGGGCTGAAATCGAAGATCCCTGCGGGATCATCAGTAAATGAATGTACCTTAAGCCAGCCCTTTATACCATACGGGGCACCGAGCTTTCCTACGACAATTATTGATGAGGTGTTCTCTTGACTCATGGTTACACTTACGCCTATTAAGCCGCTTTACGAGCGTCTTTTACTAACTTAGCTACGCGATCTGAAAGAGACGCGCCCTGACCTACCCAGTGTTCAACACGTGGTAAATCTAAACGAATTTTTTCTTCTTGACCTGCAGCAATTGGGTTAAAAAAGCCTACTTTCTCGATGAAGCGACCGTCACGCGAGAAACGGCTATCCGCAACCACAATTTGATAGAAAGGGCGTTTTTTAGCGCCACCACGTTGCAAACGAATAGTTACCATACCGTCCTCTATAAAGATTGACTGTTTTCATTAATAAGATTTACTCCCCAGAATGGGGAGCTGGGGAATTGTACGAGTTTTTAGCAACAATGCAAGTAAGAAGTGATGCTAAAAGCCAGTTTAGTAGGTTAAAGCGTGATCCCAACTTTAAATTAGCGTTAATAGCGTTTAGCACGCATAATTTATTCAACAAAAAAGGAGCCATTTGCTCCTTTTCATATATTTTATATCGTTACATTTAAGCTACGTTAAACTCAACTTTAAAATTTAGGGCCACCGCCACCCATCATTCCCGGCGGTAACATACCTTTCATGCCGCGCATCATTTTGGTCATGCCACCTTTGCCTTTCATTTTTTTCATCATTTTTTGCATTTGGGTAAACTGTTTTAGTAGTTTATTAATTTCTTGTACTTGCGTACCAGAACCTGCTGCAATACGTTTTTTACGTGACCCTTTAATGATTTCTGGGCGGGCGCGCTCTTTTTTTGTCATTGAGCTAATAATGGCTTCCATTTGAATGAAGGTTTTATCGCCCATTTGGCCTTTAACAGCATCGGGTAAGTTAGACATACCTGGCAATTTATCTAGCATCGACATCATGCCGCCCATATTTTTCATTTGCTTAAGTTGATCCGCAAAGTCATCAAGGGTAAAACCAGCGCCTTTAAATACTTTTTCAGCGACTCTGGCAGCTTGCTCTTTATCTACTTTCATTTCGACTTCTTCGATCAATGAAAGTACATCACCCATGCCTAGAATACGTGACGCTATGCGGTCAGGGTGGAAAGGCTCAAGTGCATCAATTCGCTCACCCACACCCATAAATTTAATTGGCTTACCGGTAATATGACGAATAGATAAAGCAGCACCACCGCGTGCATCACCATCAGTTTTAGTTAATATAACACCAGTTAGTGGCAGGGCTTCGTCAAATGCTTTAGCTGTATTTGCCGCATCTTGACCTGTCATTGCATCTACAACAAACAAGGTTTCGATTGGGTTAATTGCTTTGTGAAGATTTTTAATCTCATCCATCATGTCGCTATCAACATGCAATCGACCTGCAGTATCGACTAATACCACATCAATAAATTTCTTTTTCGCATGAGAAATAGCTGCGGTTGCTATATCAACCGGCTTTTGCGAAATATCACTTGGGAAAAAATCAACACCAACTTCAGCAGCGAGCGTTTCTAGTTGCTTAATTGCTGCAGGACGGTATACATCGGCACTTACTACAAGTACTGATTTTTTTTTGCGCTCTTTTAAAAACTTAGCCAGTTTAGCAACACTGGTGGTTTTACCAGCACCTTGCAAACCCGCCATCATAACAACAGCAGGGGGTTGTGCATTTAGGCTTAGCTCTTCGTTGGCTTCACCCATGGCTTTTTCGAGTTCTTCACGTACTATTTTTACAAATACTTGGCCTGGGCTTAAGCTTTTTGTAACTTCAACACCTACCGCACGCTCTTTAACTTGTTTTACAAAATCGCGAACAACGGGCAACGCCACATCGGCTTCTAAAAATGCCATGCGCACTTCACGAAGAGTGTCTTTAATATTCTCTTCTGTTAGGCGGCCACGGCCACTAATGTTTTTTAAGGTTTTACCTAATCGTTCTTGGAGATTCTCAAACATATTACGGTTCCGATAAGACGTTTATACCAACCCAATTAAAGCGCCTTTAACTCTGTGCGCTGTATTAATAGAATTAATATTATTAAATTTCAATTAAAAGCAGTATACCGTAAATGGTGTCTTACAATACAGTGTTCAAGTGCAGCTTGTTGAGTTTCTTTTTTTAAGGTCTATGCATTTGCTTTGCTATAAAATACAATGGCTATATAACAATCATTAATTATTTGACTCAAATTAAGTGGCCCAAGCACAATGCTGATTATTAGCTTAACTATTATTGCCAGTTTATTTTATGTGTTAGCAACGTCTTACGTGCTCTCACGGTTGTTTCATCAACAAGGCCCTAGCCAAAAGCTAACTATTATATTGAGTACTGTGGCTATTTTGGCGCACATGCTGTTGTTAGTAAATTCGGTTTTTAGAGCAGACGGACAAGATTTAAGTATTGTCAATGTGGCGCTTTTAACCTGCTGGGTTATTGTGATTTCTGTCACTACGGTATCGTTAAAGTTTCCGGCGACCTTATTATTGCCGGTCGTGTACGGCTTTGCTGCACTACTAACTATGGCAAGCTTGTTTATACCACACCATATTTTACTGCAAAGTATTGATGTTGATGTGGGCTTAGTAACCCATATTTCGTTATCATTACTCGCTTACTGTATTTTAATTATTGCTACTTTATATGGCGTACAATTTTACTTTATTGATAAGCGCTTAAAGCGTAAAGATTTAGCTATTGTACACAGCCATTTACCACCACTAATGGTGGTTGAACGCCAACTGTATCAATTGGTTAACTTAGGTACTATATTACTCACTTTGGCACTATTGTCGGGATTTGTATTTCTCGATGGTATGTTCGCTACTCAATTTATCCATAAAACGATATTATCGCTTGTTGCATGGTGTATTTTTGCTGTGATTGCGCTTGGCCATATGAAAAAAGGCTGGCGTGGTAAACCTGTGGTTATTGCTATTATGGTTGCTGCTTTTATTCTTACACTGGCTTATTTTGGCAGTCGTTTTATACAAGAAGTTATTCTAAATAAATTTTAACTTGACTCTACTAACTCACTCTAGCCTAATACACGCTAGTTTATAATAAAAGGATCCATCGTTGGACGCCATATCGACCAGTACCTTGTTTATCATTTTAGGTTTTTTGGTACTTTTTTCTGCTTATTTTTCTGGCTCAGAAACCGGAATTATGTCAATCAATCGTATACGCCTGCGACATCTCACCAAAGAGAATCATCGCGCTGCTAAACGTGTCAGTAAATTACTTAGTCGTCCGGATAGGCTCATTGGTTTAATTTTAATCGGCAATAATTTAGTTAATATTGCCGCTGCACAAGTTGCTACTATTATTGGTATTCGTTTATACGGTGATTTAGGTATTGCTGTGGCAACAGGTGCGTTAACCTTAGTAGTGCTTATTTTTGCAGAAATAACCCCAAAAACACTTGCTGCTCTCTACCCTGAAAAAGTTGCCTTCCCAAGTTCTGTTGTGCTTAAAGGATTACTAAAAATCCTTTTCCCATTTGTCGTTGTTATTAACTGGCTAACCAACGGCATATTGCGGTTATTTGGTATTAGTGCGGCACAAATAGATGAGCACAGCATGAGTAAAGAAGAGCTAAAATCAGTACTTAATGAGTCTGGTGCACTTATTCCTGCGCGTCACCAAAGCATGTTGACCTCAATTTTAGATTTAGAACAAGTAACCGTTGAAGATATTATGATCCCACGTAACGAAATTGTGGCCATAGATATTAACGATGAATGGAAACTTATTAGCCGCCAACTGACTCATGCACAACATACGCGTGTATTGTTATATAGAGATAACATAGATGACGCGGTGGGGTTTATTCATTCGCGTGATGCGCTTAGGTTACTTACAAAAGAGCAATTTGATAAACCATCGTTGCTACGCGCTGTACGTGAAATTTATTTCATTCCTGAAGGCACATCACTAAATACGCAGCTATTAAAGTTTCAGCAATCTAAAGAGCGTATTGGCTTGGTGGTAGATGAGTATGGCGACATTCAAGGTTTAGTTACCCTAGAGGATATACTTGAAGAAGTGGTAGGCGATTTTACCACCACCCAAACTCGTACGCCAAGCGAAGAAGTAACCACACAAACCGATGGCTCGTGCATTGTAGATGGCGGTGCTAACGTGCGCGACTTAAATAAAGAAATGGGCTGGGAGTTTCCACTCGACGGGCCTAAAACACTCAGCGGCTTAATAGTTGAGTATTTAGAAAACATTCCTGATGCCAATTTAAGTTTGCGTATTGCCGGCTACCCTATTGAAGTACTTGAAGTAAAAGAAAACATGATAAAGCTGGTTAAAATACAGCCGAAAAAACGTAAAAAATAAACTAAAAAAGGAGCCAATTGGCTCCTTTTTTGTAGGCTAAATAAATACAACAGATGTTATTAGCCAAAAAACAAACGCTCTAACCACCCTTTATTTAAATCTGCTTCACAACGCTTTAACTGCGCACCATAACGGCTCGCACGGTGTTTTACTTTATTAGCCACACCCATTAACCATTTTTTCTTTTTGTAAGTACCGCGTTTGTAACCGCCCCACCCTTCGTGATAATTAAGATACTGACCGTAGGCATCCCATTTAGATACGCCGTTTATTTTATGGGTTTTATAAGCAAACCAGCCCATAAAGTCGATAGCATCATCAAAGTCGTCTCTATCGGCGCCACTATTCTTACTTTCACGAATATAATCAGACCAGGTCATCGTTTTTGCTTGTGAGTAGCCATAAGCAGAGCTTGCTCTACCGGTAGGAATAATCCATAAGAAATACTGCATTGGTGGAGCTGCGTCATGTTTAAACGAGCTTTCTTGGTACATCATACTCATAAGTACGTGCTTGGGAGCGCCCCATTTTTCTTGAGCATCTTTGGCACCAAAGTACCAACTTCTTTTTTCTTCAAATATTTTACAAATATCATCAGGCTGCTTTGGTGGAGCGGTGGCACAACCGGCTAAACTAAGCGCTAATGATAAAACAACTACATTTTTTTTCATTTGGTTTATCTCGCTGAACTTTTGCAAAAATCAGTAGTCTGATTTTAACAATGCAGCAGAGCAGCATTGTTTCTTCCCTAAAATAATTACGCAGCTACCTTGAGCTGCGTTTTTTTTGCTTAAAACTAACTATTTATTTAGGATCAAAATAAGCATTTAAAAATGCGGTAAATGATACTGAGTCACTTTGCTCAATAGCACGCTGAGCGTCGTTAGAGCGTGTAACTTGCTCCTCTAACCATTGCTTTGAAAACACTTGATAGTCTGCAGCTTGATGGCTTTGCTTATACTTTTCAGCAATTGCTAGCGCATAATGGCCGTTATCTAGCCCTGAAGCTTCTAACTCAGCTACATAACGCCCTGAATATGTAAGTTCTGGGTTATTAATCCAAGTTGCCATGCGCTCAATAGTACTTGAATAATAACTAACGCCGTAGGCAGTATCCATGTATTTTGCCACTTCACTTAATTGCGAAAATATATCTTCACCCCAAGATTGAAGGGTACGCGGTTGATTAAAGTAATTAAGTTCAAGGCCTTTTTCTCGCCCTTTATTTACTACTGTATCAAGATTTTCTGTGCTGCGTGTTTGCTCTTCCCAATCCATTGCCGGTGAGCTTTTTAATAAACAATAAGTTAAAAACACATCTAAAAAGTGGAACTGCTCTATATCTATGCCCACTTCACTAAATGGATTAACATCTAATGCGCGAATTTCGACATATTCAATACCGGCTCTAAGTAGTGCATCTGTTGGTGTTTCACCGTTTTTAGCATTACGTTTAGGGCGAATTGGCGAATAAAATTCGTTTTCTATTTGCAGAATATTCTTATTTAACTGTTTTGGATTTTCGCTGGTGTAATCGTCAAGGTTGCCGTAAATATCTGAAGGTGTGTTAATTGATTTTTTCAAACCAGCTACATATTCATCTAACGAGTTATACATTACACGCAGTGATGATTGTGCGCTATTGGTGTAACCTAAGTTACCTAAGCGCAGCGCAGTGCCTACTTCTAAATACAGGGTGCCTTTACCTAGCTTTTTAAATGGTAAATCGGTTTTTCTACCCTGTAAAAACGAACTACATAACGCAGGTGATGCACCAAATAAATAACTGATCAGCCATAATTCACGTTTAAAATTACGAATAAGCGCTAAGTAACCATCAGATATAAAATCCTCTAAACTAAGGTCGCTATTTTTTAGCGTATGTAATGACTGCCACAATGAATCTGGAAACGAAATATTAAAATGCACACCAGCAATAGCTTGCATCATACTGCCGTAACGGTTTTTTAACCCTTCACGGTAAAGCGTTTTCATTTGCCCTACATTTGAACTGCCAAATTGCGCAATAACTATGTCGTCTTGATGTTCAATAAAGCACGGCATACTAATAGGCCAAAGTAATTCGTCACCCATTTTTTCTAGGGTAAACTTTTGTAAGTCTTTTAATTGCTGCAGCGTTTGTGTGGACGATTCACTAACTGGGGTAATAAATTCAAGTAACGACTCTGAAAAATCGGTCGTAATTTGGCCATTGGTAAGCGCACTGCCCACCCCTTCTGGGTGTTTTTGTGCAGAGATAACGCCATCACTTTTAATTCTTAGTGACTCACGCTCAATACCACGTTTTATTCCGTTAATTGCATGTTTATGCTGCGTTACTGAAAGAGCGTCAAGCGCGTTTGTTAGATCATGTGTTGCCAAAAAATACTTCCTCGAGCCAAGTGGCTTAATCATAAGGTTATGGGGTCTAATTACCTATACTCAAGATAAATACTAAGAAAAAATACTATTTATAGTTCTATTGTATCTGCTTTGCTTTAAACACGCTTTATTTAACGCCATAAACGATAATCTTGCCATTGCTATACAAAATATACAATTGCTTTGCACTATTATTTATCTTATCAAAACAAAAACTAACCGTACTAAAGTAAATAATTAGCTAACTATTAGCCGTATTAGTCCCATACTGGTATGTTATATATAGCTTATATAACTTTAATCTTGATTTAGATCATAAATACAGGCAATAAATAAACTGAGTGACCTTCATAATGGGATTACCCTACTACCGCTTTATATAAGCAAGTATAATAGTAAGTATTACAAAGGATGATTAAAGAATAATATGCGTCGTAATCAAAGCTTAATAAATGAAGAAGTGGCCTTCGAAGAACAACAAGAACTGGTATCAACAACTGATTTGCGCGGAGTAATCACTTACGCTAATCAAGCATTTTGTACTATAGCCGGGTATGATATAGCAGAACTTATGGGTAAGAACCATAATATAGTGCGCCACCCCGACATGCCAAAAGCTGCATTTAAAGAAATGTGGGAAACATTAAAGCAAGGCCACTCTTGGCGCGGCGCAGTTAAAAACCGTTGTAAAGATGGCCGCTATTACTGGGTTGATGCATTTGTAACTCCTATTTTTGAGCACAGCCAATTAATTGGATATCAATCTGTAAGAACCAAATTAAGCCCACAGTTAAAACGCCGTGCAGAACTATTTTACAGTAAAGTAAATGCTAAAAAGTCATTTTTTAATTGGCGCGAGCGCACAAGCTTAAGACAAAGCTTAAGTGTATTTGCTTTATTATGTTGGTTAGTTGCAACTGCTGTGTGGGCTTCATTTGCTATTGCACTAATTAGCTTAGTGGTTTGCTTAGTTATACTTGCTTTAAATTATGATGAGCTAATAACAACGCCAAGAATATTGAATCAGCAAAAACAACAAGCCGATTCTATATCTCGTTATATATATAGTGGCCGACACCCTCACAGCATTAGTGATTACAGAGAGCAAATGCTGAGCGCTAAATTACGCACTGTACTAGGGCGTATGAAAGATTCGACCTTAAGCTTTAATGATATTGCTTTAAATTTAGATCAACAGTCAACGCTTACAGAGCAAGGTATTTCATCGCAAGGCTCGCAGCTTGAGCAAATAGCATCTGCAATGGCGCAAATGAGCTCGACTATAGGTGAAATATCAAGTAACACTTGCACCACTGCCGATAAAGTAAGTGTTACTTACCAAAGTTGCTCCGATATAAAAGTACACATTGCCGATAATAATGCCATGGTTTCTGATTTAGCCGTTCAGGTAGAGCAAGCAGCAACAACCGCTAATAGCCTAGCTTCAGAAGCCGATAAAATTGGCCAAGTAATGAGTGAAATAGAAGGTATTGCCGAGCAAACTAACTTACTTGCGCTAAATGCTGCAATAGAGGCTGCAAGAGCAGGCGAACATGGCCGTGGTTTTGCTGTAGTTGCCGATGAAGTGAGAGCGCTTTCGTCAAGAACACAAAATGCCACTGCGCAAATTCACAGCTCAATAAAGGAAATTCAAGACACCCTGTTTAGCTGGTCAAAAATAATGCAAAATACGAAACAACAAGCCGACAGCTGTGTAAATACTACAACACAAACGCAGCAAGAGCTTGATAGCATTTTCACTCAAATTAGCGAAATAGCGCAACTTGCTACTGGTATTTCGGCTGCTGCAGAAGAGCAACAAGTAGTGAGCCACGATATAGGTACTAATGTGGAGCAGATTAAAAACTTAGGTGATGATAATTTAAACTTAAGCTTTAATGTTGCCAGAGGCGCTGCTGAGTTAGTTGAAGGTTCAAGAAAGATCAACGACTTACTGCTTACTTTTAAAATTTAATTATAAACTCTAATAAAAAAGCCGCTATGTTAGCGGCTTTTTCGTTTTTACTTTATAACGCTTAACGGCTTGAAAACACTAAACCGTCGTCATTTGCATCAATTACAACAACACTACCTGGCATATAATCACCATTGAGTAACTTTTGTGCTAATGGATTTTCAATCGTTTGTTGAATAGCCCGTTTTAACGGACGCGCACCATAAACCGGATCAAAGCCACTTGCAGCAATACGATCTAAAGCAGCGTCGCTTATTTCGAGTAAATAACCCATTTGCGTTAAACGCTCTCGTAATTTGCTCAACTGAATATCAGCAATTTCTTTAATGTGCTCGTTAGCCAGTGGGTGGAAAACAACGGTTTCATCAATACGGTTAATAAACTCAGGTCTAAACTCATTGATTAAAACATTCATCACTTTTTCTTTCAAAGTAACGTAATCGTTATTACCCGCTTGCTCTTGAATTATATCTGAGCCTAAGTTTGAGGTCATGATGATAACGGTATTTTTAAAATCAACCGTGCGTCCTTGACCGTCGGTTAAACGTCCATCATCTAAAACCTGTAGCAAAATATTAAACACATCTGGGTGTGCTTTTTCTATTTCGTCCAATAAAATAACTGAGTAAGGTTTACGACGAACGGCTTCGGTTAAATACCCGCCCTCTTCGTAACCAACATATCCAGGAGGCGCACCGACTAAACGTGCCACTGAGTGTTTTTCCATAAACTCAGACATATCAATACGCACCATGGCACTTTCGGTATCGAACATATAGCCGGCGAGTGCTTTGGTTAGTTCTGTTTTACCAACCCCGGTTGGGCCTAAAAACAAAAACGAGCCAATTGGGCGGTTAGGATCGGCAAGCCCAGCACGTGAGCGGCGAATCGCATTGGCCACCGCTACAACCGCTTCATCTTGTCCGATTACTTTTTCATGCAGCTTTTCTTCCATCTGCAATAGTTTTTCTCGCTCACCTTGTAGCATCCGTGATACTGGAATACCGGTCCAACGCGAGAGTATTTCGGCTATTTCATCTTCGCCCACTTGGTTTTTTAACAAAGTCATTTCTTGCATTTCTGCTTGCGATGCTAAATCAAGTTTACGTTCAAGCTCTGGTATGCGGCCGTATTGTAGCTCCGACATACGCTGTAAATCACTGGCTCTTCGAGCTACATCTAAATCAAGTCGTGCTTGTTCTAGCTCAGCTTTAATAACCTGAGTGCCTTGTAAAGATGCTTTTTCGGCAGTCCATATTTCATCAAGCTCATTGTACTCACCTTCAAGATCGGTGATCAGCTCTTGCATTTCAGTACGGCGCTTTAAACTGGCTTCGTCTTTTTCTTTGGCGAGTGCGTTGTCTTCAAGTTTTAATTGAATAATACGGCGCTCTAACTTATCTAACGACTCTGGTTTTGAATCTATTTGTAGACGAATAGAAGAGCCCGCTTCATCTATTAGGTCAATCGCTTTATCGGGTAATTGACGGTCACTAATATAACGATGCGATAATTGCGCAGCTGCAACGATAGCAGGATCGGTAATTTCGACAGAGTGATGTAGCTCGTAACGCTCTTTTAAGCCACGTAATATAGCAATAGTGTCCTCAACCGAAGGCTCCTCTACCAATACTTTTTGAAAGCGACGCTCAAGGGCGGCGTCTTTTTCAATGTATTTACGATATTCATCAAGGGTGGTTGCACCTACGCAATGTAATTCGCCACGGGCAAGCGCCGGTTTTAGCATATTGCCTGCATCCATTGCGCCATCACTTTTACCTGCACCTACAATAGTGTGTATTTCATCAATAAATAAAATCACTTGGCCTTCTTCTTTAGCCAGTTCATTTAATACTGATTTTAATCGCTCTTCAAATTCGCCACGGTATTTAGCACCGGCCACCAGCGCGCCTAAATCAAGCGAAAGTACCCGCTTGTTTTTTAATCCCTCGGGCACTTCACCATTAATAATGCGCTGTGCTAAACCCTCTGCAATCGCGGTTTTACCTACACCTGGTTCACCTATTAACACTGGGTTGTTTTTAGTTCGGCGTTGTAAAACTTGAATTGTTCGGCGAATTTCATCATCTCGACCTATAACCGGATCAAGCTTACCTTGCTCTGCACGTTCAGTTAAATCTATGGTGTATTTTTCAAGTGCTTGGCGTGTTTCTTCTGCATTTGGATCATCTACCTTTTGCCCACCACGCACTGCATTAATGGCCGTTTCTATTTTGTCGGAGGTAATATTTAAGGTTTTAAAAATATTACCCAGCGGGCCTTTATCGTCGCAGGCTGCTAATACAAACAGTTCGCTAGAAATATATTTATCTTTACGCTTTTGCGCATACTTATCGCATAAGTTGATCAAGGATATAGTGTTGTTCGATAGCTGCACATCGCCGCCTACGCCTTCCACTTTAAATAGTTTTTCTATTTCTTGGGATAGCTTAGTATTAAGCTCGTCAGCACTAACACCTGCTTGCGCTAATAACGCGCGCACGCTTGAGCCGCTTTGCTTTAACAAAGCATACATTAAGTGTACCGGCTCAATAAATTGATGATCACGGCCAAGGGCTAAAGATTGCGCATCAGAAAGCGCAGACTGAAATTTACTGGTAAATCTATCTAAACGCATTGGGGTTACCTATTAATAAAACTTATTGCTTAAATAATGGGTATGTTAGGGGGGTTGTTCAAGGTGTTGCAGAAAATATAATCATTATATTGATAAATTAGTTGCGCCAGATCAAACTTGCCATGCGTCCGGTTTGGCCGTCGCGTCGGTACGAAAAAAACTGTTCAGTTTGAGAAACCGTACAGTGCTCACCACCGGTAATATTTATAATCCCTAATTGACGCAATTGAATACATGCAAGGTGATAAATATCGGCAAGGTACTTTTGGTTTGCACACGCTTTAAACGCTTTGGCAAACAAAGGATTTTGGGCATTAAACAATGCAAACACCTCGCTACCTACCTCAAATTTATCAGGCCCTATTGCGGGACCTAACCAGGCACTTATTTCACTTTTTTTGGCATTAAAGCAGTTTAGCGTATTTTTAATTACACTTTGCTCTAATCCACGCCAACCAGCATGTATGGCAGCTACTTCTTCTCCATCGTTACTGGCAAGTAAAATGGGCAAGCAATCGGCGGTCATTATTGCCAAAGGCTGAGCAACTAGTTGTGTATATAGTGCATCTCCTCGATGGTGAGCGTTAAATTTAAATTGCTCATCAACAATGAGTACATCGCTACTATGAACTTGATCTATCCATACAGCACTATTTGGTAAATGCTTATTCAACAATGCACGATTTTTTAATACCTGTTGTTTATTATCACCAACATGCAGCCCTAAGTTTAAACTCTTAAACGGCGCTTCTGAAACACCGCCTACACGTGTGGTACTTAATGTACTCACACCTGTTATAGGGACTTGCCATGCTGCTGATAAAAACTGCATTATCTATCTATGTCAGGATTAGCTTTTGTGTCTTCACGCAGTGCCAGTGTCATAGCAACCATGTCATCTGGAATAGGTGCTTGCCAGGTCATCATTTCACCCGTAATTGGGTGCGCAATACTTAATTTAACTGCATGTAATGCTTGGCGTTTAAAGCTACGCAGTAACTCAAACAACTCAGGCGTTGCTCCTTTAGGTGGACGCGGACGGCCGCCATAAGACTGATCACCAATAAGCGGGTGATTTAAATAAGCCATATGCACACGTATTTGGTGAGTACGACCGGTTTCAAGGCGTAAACGTAAACGTGTATGAGCACGAAACTTTTCAGCAACACGATAATGCGTAATCGCCGGCTTACCCTGTTCATGTACATCCATATGCGTACGTTGCGTTGCATGGCGGCCAATAGGCTTTTCAACCATACCACCAGCGGTCATTGTACCATTGCAAAGCGCTTCGTATTCACGCGTGAAATTTTCACGTTTTTGCAGTGCGGTTACTAAATGCGTTTGTGCCGGAATAGTTTTAGCTACTACCATAAGGCCAGTAGTGTCTTTATCTAATCGGTGCACAATGCCCGCGCGAGGTACATTAATAATTTCTGGGTGGTAATGTAGCAATGCATTTAGCACTGTGCCATCTGGATTACCTGCACCAGGATGAACTACCAAACCCATAGGTTTATTAATTACCAAAATATCATCATCTTCATAAACAATGTTTAATTTGATATCTTGCGCTATGTATTCGCGAGGTGCTTCAATGGTTGTTTCAACATTAAGTACTTCACCACCAAGCAGTTTAGTGCGCGGTGTGTTGAATATTTCGCCATCAACAGTGATTTTATCATCCAAAATCCACGTTTTTATCCTTGATCGTGAATAATCAGGGAACAATTGTGCTAATACTTGGTCTAGACGTTTACCACCTAAATCGGTTGGAACGTCGGCTTGAAGAGAAATTTGCTCTGACATTAGTAATTTTACCCAATTTACCAGTGCAAGCTTTGCTCGACTGGGTTAGAATCGCTTTTAATAAAAGCATAATATAATACGCATAGTTTACTCGGTTTTACCGACTTGGCCTAGCCGTAGACAACGAAGGTAACAAATAAAATGATAAATAAAATAGGGAAACGTGCATTCGCCATTGTTTTTTCAGTTTCAGTGCTTAGTTTAGGTGCTTGTTCGTCGGCTCCTGACCAAGAAGATATTCAACGTGTACCTAATAAATCGGCTCACGCTTTGTATGAAGATGCTAAGCAAACTTTAGATTCTGGTTTATATGCACGCGCAATCGAACTTTTAAGTGCAATTGACTCTCGCTACCCGTTTGGCCCATTTTCTAAACAAGTACAAATGGATTTAGTGTATGCGCATTACCAATCGGGTAATACCGAGCAAGCACTAGCAACAATCGACCGCTTTATTCGCTTAAACCCAAATCATAAAGATTTAGACTACATGTATTACATGCGTGGATTAGTTAACATTAAAGCCGATAAAAACGCATTCCAAGAATATTTTGGTGTTGATAGAGCTGACCGCGATGCTAACCGTACACGTGTGGCCTTTACCGATTTATCAACGTTAGTTAAGCGTTTTCCACAAAGTGACTACGCCCCAGAAGCAAAACGTCGTTTAGTGTGGTTGTTAAACCGTATGGCAAGGTATGAGCTAAAAGTGGCCACTTACTATTATGAGCGTGAAGCCTACTTAGCAGCTGCTAACCGCGGTAAGTTTGTAGTAGAACATTACTCGCAAAGCAGCTACTTAAACTCTGCACTTGAAATGATGGAAAAAAGCTACGATAAGCTAGGCTTAAGTGAACTTAGCGAAGATGCTAAACAAACACGAATTTTTAACAGCAGAAATAAATAATTAATTAAAAAGGCGCTTACTAACTTGAGTAAGCGCCTTTTTAGCGTACTTGTTGTAATAAAGCTTAAATCGCTTCTTCATCTTCCTCTGCAGTACGAATACGCACAACACGCTCAACTTCAGTGACAAATATTTTACCATCACCAATTTTTCCTGTTTGTGCCGTTTTAATTATTACCTCAATTGCACGGTCAACATCATCATCGCCAAGTACAATATCTAATTTAACTTTAGGTAAAAAATCAACCATGTATTCCGCACCACGATATAACTCGGTATGGCCTTTTTGACGCCCAAACCCTTTAACTTCAGTTACTGTCATACCTGTGATGCCTACTTCCGATAGGGCTTCACGCACATCATCAAGCTTAAAAGGTTTAATGATTGCTTCTATTTTTTTCATATTAATTACTTTTTAAAGCTACAGTTGCCTCGATTTTAGACAATCACAAGGCTCATAGCAAACAAAGTGACTGTATTACGCTGATAAAACAATCTGCCATGCTATAATTATGCTAATAAAAATAGCTATACTAAAACAATAAGTAACCTACGGGATCAATATGAAAAAAATACAATACGGATTCACTTTACTCGAGCTGATGGTGACCGTAGCTATTGTAGGTATTATTGCCACCATTGCATTGTGGAACAGTAGCGACATGCTAGAGGAAAACCGCGCCGAGAACTTTTTATTAGAACTAAAACGTAATATTAGTTATGCGCGCTCGCAAGCGGCTACTACCGATGAAATAGTCGTTGTATGTCCTGCTTCTAGCGCTAATGTTGCAAGCAGTCAACCAACTTTAACTTGTCAAAGCCAATGGGGAGCGTCGAGTAGTATTATTTTATTTGTCGATGCTGATCGTGATGGCAACTACAAAAAAGATAATGATAGCCTATTGCGTGTAATGGAGGCCGTTTCTAGAAATGATAAAGTGCAATATAGCGGTAAAGTTAACAGCCTTCGTTTTAACACCAGTGGTCGTATTACCACAAGCCCTGGGGATTTTATATATTGTCCTAATAGCGATAACGAGAATAATAAAGCACTTAACGTATCTGCCTCTGGTACTGCTTTTTACCTTGGTGATACTACGCAAAAATGCAGTTAAGGGTAAACCTTACATTGTTATTTTTTGATTGTTTACTAAACTAAAATAATCACTTCTTAATTTAGGACTTCAGGGATGAAGTTAATCGCATACTCAACAAAAACCCATGGTATAACCTTAATTGAAGTAATGGTAACAATTGCTATTGTTGCTATTATTAGTCTATTTTCTATGTGGTTTTTACCTGACTTTTTGGCATTAAACCGCGCTGATAACCAGGTTAATTTATTATATCGCAATATAAACTTTGCTCGCCTTTACGCCATAGAAAATGATACATACGTAACTTTATGCGCGTTAAAAAACAATGAATGTGAAAAGGGGGATTGGGGAGAGCAAGTATCGTTATTTATCGATAACGATAAATCTACTTCTATTAATAACGATGAGCTAATGCTAAGTACATTTGAGCACACCCATGAGCTTGATAGCTTAGAGTACCCCCGAGAAGCACTTACTTTTAGACCCGATGGCTCATTAAACGGTTTTCAAAATGGGACTTTTATATATTGCCCTAATACAGATAAAGCCGTTCTCGATGGATTGGCTTTATCTGTTAGTCAAACTGGCAGAATACGTATTAAATCGACTGATAAATGCCAGGAAAGGTAACTCTAATTACCTTCCCCAACAGTAGTCAATATTCTTTCCTTCGCTTGTCTTTGCCCCTTGCGCACCTTTAATACCTATATCTGTTATAGATAGCGCAGTGCAATCACCATCTCCTTTTACCGGGCCCGCTACTGGTTTAGCTGTTATAGTAAATGACATTTTTTTATCTTCAAGCAAAATCGATAGCTTAAAATGCCCATTTTCAGTATTAGCATTTATACCTAAATCATCTAATGATGTTGTATATTCTCTATTATCTACAAAGTACTGCTCTTGCTTATTAGCTGCATCTAATAATGTTGCAACTGCTTCTGCTCGCGAGGCACGCTTTACATATTCTGTATAATTAGGCAGTGCAATTGCTGCAAGTATGCCGACAATAGCAACTGCTATCATCAGCTCAATTAAGGTAAATCCATGTTGTTTTTGATTCATTTAAAGTCCCTTAGTCTTCTTCATCAGGTATAATTTCGTCATTTTCTTCGCGCTTATAAATGTAAGTTTGCTGGGTTTTAAAACCAAAGCCTAACGCCTTATCTTTTACGAGTTGTATTTTTCCGTTAGTAACTTTTAATCCTGGCCCTGTTATTTCAAGCGGTTGCAGCGGGTTTTCTGCATCCTCACCTTTAATACCCGGGCCAATTAAATAAAACTGACTTTTCACTTCCTCTTCAGGGTTATCATCACACACCCCATTACCATCACTATCTGCGCACGATGAACCAAAGTACAATTGTGGTGTATCGGGTACTTCATTGCTTGTATCAAACTTCAGTTTATCATATACCTTAGTACCATAATGAAGGTGAAAAGCATAAAGCGAACCACCACCACCACTAAGTGAGCACTGGTTTTTTGTAGAGGAGTCTGAAGCGGGTGTAAATGAGGTAAAATAAGCAACCCCACCCACAACTGTAGCAGCTGCTAATGACTTTTCACCCGTATTTAGTTCGTATCGCCAACCTTTTTTTAAAGCCAAAGCAGCTTCTAATTTAACGAATCCTCCTATATCACTTTTTCCATTTTTACTATTTAATGTTTTCTCAAATGGATCATCGTTCATAACCATTAAATCATGTGGCATGGTTGGTGTAGGTTCTTTACCTGTAAATGATTTTGTAACTGTATTTTCATCTCTTATCATAAATAATTGGTCTGCAGTTTTTGAATCATTCGGATTCGTTCTTTTACCACTACCGATGACAACTGCATCATATGGAGAGTCTAGTCTAGTTATAACCTCTCCAATTATTGTTACTTTACTAAACAGCGTTCGTGCAATCACTGGTTTATAAAAAAAACGTCTATCTGCTCCAATACCTAATTGAGCTAATTTATGGTGATTAAAAGCTCCTTTCTTATCGCCAGGCATATCTATACGCCAGATATCACCTCCTGTATCTGCAGCATATATTCTATCGATATAACCATCATAATCAGAATCTAGTAGAGTTATATCTGCAGCAATACTATGTTTTCCTTTAAAATTATTATTATCTAGTAATGACCAAAGCTTAGTACCTGTATTTGCGTCAACAATATAAATATTATTGCCTACAGAGTCAGCCTCTGAGCTAGTATCTTTATTTGTGTCATAACCACCACCAAAAACCAGTACTGGTTTATCACCAAAAGCTTTTATAAATGCCACTTGCGGCTTTGACCAAGTTTGACCCAGTTTTGTGAAGTCTCCTTCACCTCCCTTTATAGTCCATTTTAACTTTGGATTATCAGGAGCGGTTATATCAAAAGCATAATAATTTTTTCCTCCACGACGCATTCCAACAAATGCTAAAACTTTATCCCCTTTGGATACATTTACAATACCATCGTTAACGTTATCACTATTGAGACTTTCATTTTTGGAATACACGCTAATAGGCCCATCCATACCATATTGCTTTCCAGACTCTGCTTTTCTTAATGGTTTAATTATTTTAAAAAGTACAGACGGTATAAACGCCCAACTTTCTTTAACTTCATTATTTACATCGTCATCTTTAAACATATGTAAAAAGCCAGCATTAGTACCAATCAGTATACGTATATCATTATTACCATAATCTATTGCTATAGGCCTAGAGTGTAGCGGATCACCAAAGATATCATTACGCTGCTCGCTTTCAGGATTCTTATTATCAACATCAACCCCACGCGCCCAATTAATCGTATTTTCAAGCTCAGACTTATCAATTAAGAAAGCACTAGCTGCCTGATTTTCACCCATAGCATCAATAATACTGTCGGCCTTAAACAAGCCGATATCCGTTAGCACTTTACGATCTTTATCCTTTATAGTTGCCAGCATTGCATTAACGCCACCACTTTTTACCGAATTACCATCTGCAGAATTATTAACAGACCAAAAGGTTTTTGCATCCTTACTAATTAATCCATCTTCATTGAGCGCTAACTTTAACGATGAATCAATAATCTTTCCGTCTGATACTTTTAATTTTTTTAAATTACCTCGCCAACGTGTACTTTTATCTGGATAAAACATAGCAAAATAGATTGCATCTCGACTTCGAGTTTGATCTACGTTATTACTGGCCACTGATGGAGAAATGAAAGTACTATTTTCTTCTCTAATTTGTGAAATTGTATTTTTAAGTGCAGAAGAAAGGGCTGCTGCTGATTTAGCTTCAAAATAATCCCCACCACCAACCTTAGCTGCTTCTTCTAAAAGTTTGAGCGCATTTTCACCCATTCCATCACCAAAACCTATAGTAAAAAGCCTACCCGTATCAATCACCTCAGAGGTCTGAGGATATAAATCAACAGATATAGTCTCTGTACCATATAAAATTTTGGCTAACGCTACTAAATAACTTTTATAGCTCCCAAATGAACTCGAATTAGCTCCAAATATACCTTTATATTCTTTATTTATACTTCCATCAGCTTCATCATCATTTTGAGGTTCACCGTCTGTTATAAGAATAATATTAATAGAATTATCACAGCGCAGTGGAGTTCCTTGATCTTGTTTAAAAGGTGATATGTACTTGCTATTTTCATCAATGCTTTTATCTCTGCCGTTAACCCTCTTCGCAAATTTAAGATTTTGTCCTGTGATGTATAAATATGCCTCCCACAAAGTTTCTGTTAATGGAGTTGAACCATACGCAGGTAGCTCATTGATTTTATTAATCAGTGTATTTTCATTTGCACCTATTCTAGCAAGCACATAGCCGCCACCGGGTTCATTACCTGCGTTATAATTAAAACGCATTAAACCAAAGTCAATATCACTGTTGTCATTTATTAAACCTTTTACAGCTCTTTTTGCAACCTCAAGCCTTGTCCCACCTTCAACTTCATCAACACAACTTGGTTGATAATTGGGGTTGTAACTACCTCCAATGTTTATGTAACATTGTTTATTATATTCACTATAGCTGCTTTTACTTTCATAGCACTGCCCTAGTTCCACATATACATCACGCCATAAAAGCCCAAAGAAGTAGCTTTCTCTTTCCTTTATATAACATCGCTCTCTTGTGCCTGCTGATGTAACTTCCTCGTCCATACTTCCTGACGTATCAAAAATAAAAAGAACTCTTGGTTTTTCATCAAGTTTTACATCTTTATTTACGTAAATCTCAATATCATCAGCAACAACTAGTGAACTAAAAGTAAAAAATAGTAAAGTAAATAAATTCCTAAACATAAGTTTCATATTAAATCCCCTTCCCTACATTAGCCATTTCTTGTGACACACCTGTAACAATAGTTAACTGATGCTTACTCTTAGAACCATAATTAATCGTGGTAGATACTTGCACCATATTACAAGAAACGCCAGCTGTGTAGCTGTAACTGCGAGGACAATTTAATTCTAAAGTTCCCGAATTTAAATTAATCATAGTGCTTTTCATTTCACTGCCAAGCAATGATATGTCTTTTTCTTTTTTTTCTAATTCGTTACCATTTTCATCCTTTCCAAGAGTAATAGTTTCACTCTTAGTGAGAAAAAAATTGCTGTTCTTCCCTTTTTTTGCCTCTATTGCAATTACTTTTTGCACTTGACCAATTAACTCATTCTCAGCTACTTCTCTTTCCTGAGCAGCATTCGTTATTTTAATATCAATCGTACTACTACTCATTAGGGTAACTGCAATGCCGGTAACAGCTATCACCATAATTAATGCTGTTATAAGTACCACACCTTGTTGCTTACTGGGTAATAACTTTAAATTTTCCATAAGTTTCCTCCAACATTACTCAAACGAATAGTTGTTGTAAAAACAGTTCGCCTATAACTATCATCAAATTTTAAAACTCGTTTTTCAGGCCCATCACCTAATGTGTATTCTTGTTTTTTGATTTTTATACCAGGGTCCGGCTGTAGTGCTCTAATTAATAAGAACAATTGAACTGTTAAAATACCTTTACGATTTTCCCATTCTGTTGGCGTTATTTTGTTGATACTTTTATAAGTATCAACTCGACTATCACTATCGGTATCGAGTCCAAATACAAAACGCATGTTTTCAACACCCTCCATTATCGTTTCAGAGGTCATTTTTCCATTTACTAATCGTTTTCGTCTTAATGCGGGGACTTTTATTTCTTTATTGTTTACTAAATATTTTTCTTCTTTAATATAATAAACATGATGACTATATGGCCAAATAGTTGCATTGACATTTGTTGGGGTATGTTTACCGGTTACAAAACTTGCTTGTTCTTGTTCTGCGATAAAATAATTTATTTTATCGCTAGTAGTATTAGTACCTGCAACAGCATCATATTGAGGATCACCTTGTAAAAACTTGAGCTGAAGAATATCGGTCTCTTTATTATCTTCAGGAATAATGCCATCGTTTATGCAATTTAGGTTATCTTTACTCGTAGTAGTTTTTGCATAAATAGTACGAAAATTACTACTACTGGTTAAATCTGGAAAGCTGCCGTTATTAGTCCCATCTGAACAATCACCTGTAATCGTCGTTGCAGAAACGGTTGTATTTACTGCTGTGAACGAGTCATCATAATAAGTTCCCCAAAAGCCAACTTGCTCGATATCGCGTTGCATAATATTTATAGCTAAACGTCCTGACTCCTGGAGTTCACCGATAGTCATAGTGTCTTTTGTGGTTACTTTCATACTAATAAAAGTAAACATAACGCCACCAAGAATTAAACCGCCTATAAATAACGAAATCATTACTTCTACTAGCGTAAAGCCTTTTTGCTTCATGTTAGCTCCTAACATATATATAGCTGGTTAAAACCACTAAACGGCGTTTATTATTAGTTTTATCACCGCAGGTAACTTTTCCTGTATTCGTATTTGCTTTGAACTCTTGCCGCCCTTGCCATGCTATAATTACTTCAATGTTGAACCCTTTCCCTCCAGTATCTGCTACTGAGGTTGGATTTATACATATTGTGGCATCATCTAAAGTTCCCGTATTTTCGCTAGCTCGAATGGCACGCTTCCACTGTGTTATATCTAATTTTGCTATATCAGAAGAGCTACAGACTGCACCAAAGCAACTCGAAAAAGTATCACTATTCGCTGAGCTTTTTAGAACCACTTCGTAATTACTAACTATATTAACAGTATCATTTGCTCGAATGCGCTGAATAATGTCGTTACCTAACGCCACAGCGGCGGCACGCTGCATAGAGTCGAAACTAGCTTGCTTAGCTTTTGCTTGCAGTGCAACGGCGCCTAACAAACCAAAGCTGAGGATGATAAAGGCAATAAGTACTTCGATTAAAGTGAAGCCTTTGTGCCGCTTAATTGGGTGTGAATACATAATAAAACCAAATAAATATTATCTGATTATAAGTGTATGCGATTAAAACATAGATTCAAGAACTACTAAGACTAACGGTTGATTTTGTTGATAAACGGTTAATAAACACTACTTTTGTAAAAGTAGCTTTATAATAAATGAGTTAACACAAGGTAGATTTAACTGTTTTTAGCTCGCGGCGACTAACCACTAACAACTCTTTGCAGTTTTGTAGTTCAATAGCATGGCTACCGCTACTTAGTGAGTGCAGAGCAATCACCTTATTTTTATTTACTAACGTATTACGGTGTACCCTTAAAACATGTGTGGGGTAAAGCATTTCTAATTGTTTTAGGCTTTGCTCTATAAGCGCACTGCCCCTTTTAAATACCATTTTTGTATATTTTTCTTCAGCAGCAAAATAGTAAATACACTCCATTTCTATGCTTTTTAATGTACCCGCGAGTTGATACATAATTTTTGCTGTTTGTTGTTTTTGTATATGTACTTTATTTAAGCGCCCTAGTTGTTCTACTACTTTTTGTAATGATTGCGCCGATACAGGCTTTACTAAATAACCCGCCGCATTTAATTGCAATGCGTCTAGCGCGTGCTCGGGGTGGGCGGTAATAAATACTATAGCGGGTGGAACTGCAAGCTTGTTGAGCTCATTTGCCACCTCCAAGCCATTAATACCCGGCATATCAACATCTAAAAACACTAAGTCAGGCTGATTTAATTTGCTTAACGCAAGTGCTTCTGCACCATTGCTCGCTTCATTTTGTACAACTATATTTTGAGCCGCTAATAAACGCACTAAACGCGCTCTAGCTAACGGTTCATCATCAACAATAACTACATTCATAATTGACTCTCAACATGTTTAGGGATCACTACTTTCACTCTAAATACGCCATTTTTATTAGCAATAGTGAGCTGCGCTTTACCCTTATAATAAATATTAAGTCGTTGGCGAATATTTTCCAGCGCCATGCCGTTACTTGGCCGAGTATTAGTGCTTGCCACGCTTATTGGGTTAGTGACTATAATAGTTAAATAGCCAATTGTAACATGCAGCTCAACTTTAATGACAGCGCCTGTTTCGCTCGGCTCTACGCCATGGCACACGGCATTTTCAATTAAAGGCTGCAAAGTTAAACAGGGAATATTAAGCACGGGAAGCTCATTGGGTATTTGCCAATCAAGCTTTAAGCGGCTACCAAAACGCCATGCTTCTAGTGCAACATATTGCTTGCTGAGGGTTATTTCGTCCTCTAGTGGCACACTTTGCCCAGAGCGCATTGCCGCTTGTGATAACGCTGCTAAGCCTAAAATAGCCTGTTCGGCTGCGGTTGCATCATGATGGGTAAGCTCTGCAGCGGTATTTAAACTGTTATATAAAAAGTGTGGGCGAATACGTGCTTGTAACGCATCGAGCTCTGCGCGGGCTAGCGCTTTAGTTTGCTGCTCTTTTTCAAAATGAATTAATAAAAACTGGACGAATAAAGCAGCCAGTAAAGCCACTATAATACAATTACGAAGTGTGAAAAAAATTAGCTTATTTGTATCATCTATATCAAAAGCAAAATGAGAAAATAAAATACTAAAAATGCATGTAGATGATAAAAAAGAAACAAAAAACAAACTTAACTGAAAAGTTTGAGTACGTTTTTGTAAAAAAAACCTACAGAAGTATAAAGAAGAGGTACTGACTAACACTATTAAGTGTAAAAATAAGCTTATTATTCCAAGGCGAAGCCAAATATCACCTTCTACATTGGGTGCAAAAGCCAACACAATAGCAACAACTTGCGATACCACTAATGAGGCAAGTACGCCTCGCTCATTAAAAAGAGCCGAAAAAAGCAACCCATCCACTTGTGGCGATCTGCTCATAACGGCTCCCTTTTAAGCTAATTAATTAAATATATATTTAATTTAGATTAGCGCAGCTCAATTGGAACAGCAAATACAATGTTCTCTTCTTCGCCAGGATTTTCAGTAACTTGATTGCCACCAAGTTCTTTTAAGCGGGTTATAACTTGTTGCACTAACACTTCAGGTGCAGATGCTCCTGCGGTTACCCCAACAGCATTCACACCAGTAAACCATGACTCTTGCACGTTTGTGGCATCGTCAATTAAATAAGCTTTAGTGCCCATTTTATCGGCAAGTTCACGCAAACGATTTGAGTTAGAGCTGTTTTTAGCGCCAACCACTAACAACACGTCTACTTTGTCGGCTAAATCGCGAACGGCGTCTTGACGATTTTGCGTTGCATAACAAATATCATCTTTACGCGGCCCATCAATAGCAGGAAACTTAGCACGCAGCGCATCAATTACATCAGCCGTATCATCTACCGAGAGCGTTGTTTGGCTACAGTAAAATAAGTTGTCAGCATTTTTTACATTCAACTTAGCGACGTCTTCTACGGTTTCTACCAGGTAAATACCGCCGTCGTCATTGCCATACTGCCCCATCGTGCCCTCAACTTCTGGGTGCCCTTGGTGGCCAATTAAAATACACTCTATGCCTTTGCGGCTCGCACGGGTTACTTCCATATGTACTTTAGTAACCAGTGGGCAGGTAGCATCAAATATTTTTAAGTCACGGCGCTTTGCTTCGGTGCGTACCGCTTGCGATACACCATGTGCACTAAATATAACTATGCTGTCGTCAGGTATCTGATCAAGCTCTTCGACAAATACCGCACCGCGGTTTTTTAAGCCGTCAACCACATAGCGGTTATGCACCACTTCGTGGCGTACGTAAATTGGCTTTTCAAAAATATCTAAAGCGCGCTCAACAATACTAATTGCGCGATCAACCCCTGCGCAAAAGCCTCGTGGGTTGGCTAGTAATATTTCCATTAACCTTGCACCTCAATAATATCTACTTCAAAGGTTAAACGCTGACCCGCTAACGGATGATTAAAATCAATCGTTACCGACTCGCCTTGCACTTCGCGTACTAAACCAGGAAGCTCGGTACCATCAGGCTGAGTAAATGCTATTATAGCGCCTACTTTAGCTGGGGTTTCTGGGCCAAATTTACTGCGATCAACATAGTAAATGTTATCTGGGTTTGGCTGACCAAATGCATCTTCTGGTTCTAGTTCAAAGGTTTTGCTCTCGCCTGCGTTTAAGCCTAATAAACACTTTTCAAAGTTAGCTGTTAAGCTACCATCGCCCATAGTTAACTTAGCAGGCTTGTTATGCACTTTGGTTGAGTCGGCAGCAGAGCCATCTTCTAACTTAATAGAAAAATGAAAAATAACCTGTGAGTTTTCACCAATTACAGCTTGGCTCATGCTTTATGCTCCTTCGGACTTTCGCCTGTAAAGGCGTCAAATAATAATAATGCTGCACCAATACAAATAGCGCAATCTGCAACATTAAATACCGGAAAATGTGAGTTTTTATAAAATATGTGTATAAAGTCAATTACATAACCGTATGCAATACGGTCGTATAAGTTACCAATTGCACCGGCAAGTACCAATGAATAGGCAGCACATAATACTTTATTAGTTGCTGGCAGGCGTTTTAACCACCACACTAGCAATCCACTAATAGCAATTGCAATAGCACTTAAAAACCAACGTTGCCAACCACCTGCATCACTTAAAAAACTATAAGCTGCACCGTAGTTATGTACATAAGTTATACTAAAAACAGGCAGTAAATCAATCGACTCTTGATAAGCCATACTACTTACAACAAGTGTTTTACTAGCAAAGTCTACTACTAACAGTAGTAGACTTAACCATAGCCACACTAAACCACTTTTTTGGGCTAGTTTGCTCACTAATTAACTCCTAAGCGAATTGACGTTGCTCGCCTTCACCGTCAACATTGCTTACACAGCGACCACAAATTTCAGGATGAGCAGGCTCAACACCTACATCAGCGCTATAATGCCAACAACGCTCACATTTTTGTGCGTCGGTAGCAGCAACACTAATATAAAGACCTTCGATTTCGGTAGTTTGTGTATCTGCCGGCTGGCTATCAACTTCGGTTACGTTTACTGCTGATGTTAAAAATACAAAACGCAGCTCGTCACCAAGTGCTGATAATTTAGCTGCAAGCGCTTTGCCTGTATATAAATTAACAGTTGCTTGGAGCGTTGCACCAATTACTTCTTCTTTACGTGCAGCTTCTAATAAGCGGTTTACTTCATCGCGCACTGTTAGAATTTCTAACCAGTCATCGTTGCTAAATTGGCTGTTAGTAGGAGCTTGCAAGCCTTCGTACCAGGTTGATGTAAATACGTAGTCACTACGCTCACCCGGTAATGCTTCCCAAATTTCTTGGGCTGTAAAGCTCATAATAGGTGCCATCCAACGCGTCATTGCTTCAGCAATATGGTAAAGCGCTGTTTGACAAGAACGACGTGCGTGGCTGTCACTTTTAGCTGTGTACTGACGGTCTTTAATTACGTCTAAATAGAACGAACCAAGTTCACCGGTACAGAAGTTCATTAGCTTTTGCGTTACTAATAGCATTTGGTAGCTATCGTAAGCGGCTAAAATCTCGTCCTGCAACTGTGCAGCACGGCCAACAATCCACTTATCAAGCTCAACCATGTCATTAACAGCTACTTGATCTGTTTTTGGATCAAAGCCATTTAGGTTCGCTAATAAGTAACGACTAGTGTTACGAATACGGCGGTAACGATCTGCTGAGCGATTAAATATTTCATCCGATACCGTCATTTCTGCGGTGTAATCGGTAGAGGCAACCCACAAGCGTAAAATGTCAGCACCTAGTTTATTCATCACATTTTGTGGTGAAATAACATTACCTAACGACTTAGACATTTTGCGGCCATTTTCATCAACGGTAAAACCATGAGTCAATACTTGGCGGTATGGTGCATGGCCGTTAATAGCGACCGATGTCATCATAGACGACATAAACCAACCACGATGCTGATCAGAACCTTCAAGGTATAAATCGGCAGGACCAGTTAAGTCTTCACGCGCATCTACAACACACGCATGCGATACGCCCGAGTCAAACCATACATCTAGCGTATCTTGCACTTTCATGTATTGCTTAGCATCTTCTTCACCAAGTAATGTAGCTGGGTCTAAATCGTACCATGCTTGAATACCTGACTTTTCAACCAGTTGTGCAGCTTGTTCTATTAATTCTTGCGTATTTGGATGAATAGCGCCTGTGTCTTTATCAGCGAACAATGCAATTGGTACACCCCAAGTACGTTGGCGTGATATACACCAATCTGGACGGCCCTCAACCATGTTTGCAATGCGGCTTTCGCCCCACTCTGGTAACCACTGCGTGTTTTTAATTTCGCTTAATGAGTCTTGACGCAAATTAGCCTGATCCATACTAATAAACCACTGCGGTGTAGCACGGAAAATAATTGGCGTTTTATGACGCCAGCAATGTGGGTAACTATGCGTAATAGCATGGTGATGCATTAATGCGCTATGCTCTTTAAGCACTTCAACAATGCTCGCATTGGCTTTAAACACATGCTGACCGGCAAATAACTCAGTGTCTGGTAAGTACACACCATTTGCGCCAACCGGATTAGCCACTTCTAGTTTGTATTCAAGTCCAGCCACGAAATCTTCTTGGCCATGCCCTGGAGCAGTATGTACAACACCCGTACCTGAGTCAGTCGTAACATGTTCAGCTACAATTACCGGAACATTAAAGTCGTAAAATGGATGTGCTACTTGTAAATTTTCAAGTGCCGCGCCTTTAACGTAACCTAATACATGAAAGTTATTAAAACCAAAACGGTCCATTGCATCTTTAACAAGTTCAGAGCCTAAAATTAAGCGTTGCTGCTTACCTTCGTCTTCAACTTGTACTAGTGCATATTCTAATTCTGCATGTACTGCTACTGCGCGGTTAGCCGGTAGTGTCCACGGCGTGGTAGTCCAAATAACAGTACCAACTTTACCTGTACCTTTATGACCATCGGCTAAATCAAACGTACTTACTACTGCGTCTTGGTCGTTAAAAATAAAGCGTACGTCAATGGCTGGTGATTGCTTATCTTGGTATTCAACTTCGGCTTCGGCTAAAGCTGAACCACAATCAGTACACCAATGCACAGGCTTAGCACCTTTATGTAAATGGCCTTTTTCAATAATACGACCAAGTACACGAATAGCATTCGCTTCAAAATCAAAGTTCATGGTTAAGTAAGGCTTGTCCCAATCGGCAAACACACCTAAACGTTTAAAGTCGACCTTTTGACCTTCAACTTGCTTTTTAGCGTATGCACGGCACTTTTCGCGAAACTCGCTCGCAGTTACTTTAACGCCTGGCTTGCCAACTTTTTTCTCAACCATTAACTCTATTGGTAAACCATGACAATCCCAACCAGGTACTAATGGCGAGTCAAAGTCAGATAAGGTTTTAGACTTAACAATAATATCTTTTAATATTTTATTTACTGAATGGCCTAAATGGATATCGCCGTTTGCATACGGAGGTCCATCATGCAAAATAAAGGTTTTTTTACCTTTTTTAGCACTGCGAATTTGACCATATAGGTCGTCTTCATACCATGCTTTAAGCATTTTTGGTTCACGTTGTGCCAAATTGCCACGCATTGGAAACGGTGTTTCCGGTAAGTTCAAAGTATGTTTATAGTCGCTCATTAATCCTACATTCCGTATCTATCGGCTACCTAATTTAAACCAAAACACTGCTTAGCGGCGGCAACGTCAGTTGCTATTTGCACCGTTAATTGTGTTAATGTCTCGAATTTTTTCTCATCGCGGAGTTTTTTAATCAACTCCACATGCATAAATTGTCCATAAATGTCTTGTGCAAAATCAAAAAGATGAACTTCTAATAAGGCACGAGTTCCATTAAAGGTGGGCTTATTGCCTATATTGGCAACCCCATAAACTTGTTTTCCAGCTATAGTTGCTTGCACAGCAAACACCCCATTTACCGGGCAAACTTGACGTTTAAGCGCTATATTTGCGGTTCTAAAACCCAGCTCTCGGCCGCGTTTCCAACCATGTATAACACGTCCCGAAATGGCATAGTTGTGGCCAAGCATTACCTTTGCAGTGCTTAAGTCACCAGCGGCAAGCGCTTCACGAATTAAAGTACTGCTTACTCTAGCATTTAATTGGCGAAAACTCGCGGTGCTTTTAACATCCATGCTCGCTTGTTTGCCCATACTTACAAGTAAGTCAAAATTACCTTGTCGCTGCTTGCCAAATCTAAAATCATCACCAACCGTTAATGCCTTAACGCCTAGCTTTTTAATTAAAATATCACTAACAAACTGCTCTGCATGCATATTTGCAAATTGCTGATTAAAGCTAATACAAATAACTCGTTCAATACCTAACTCGCTGAGCAATAGCAGTTTATCTCGTAAGCGAGTTAAACGCGCTGGCGCATTACTTTTAGCAAAAAACTCTTGTGGTTGAGGCTCAAACAACATTACCGTACTAGGTAAATTATTTGCTTTAGCATCAATAAGTAAGCCTTTTAATACTTCAGCATGACCTAAGTGAACACCATCAAAATTACCAATAGTAAGCACACAACCAAAATGTTGTGAGCGAATATTGTGTATACCTCTAATTAACTCCATGCCACCCAATGCCTTTTTAAGCGAGTTATTAATTCACAACTCAAAATTGAATGAAGTTGCAGAGTTGCTGATTATAATCTTTTTTTTAGTTCGATTCAGTAATTGCTACACTTTTTATCGTATTTAGTCGCACACCCATCAAAAATAACAGCGTAAAGTAACTTAACCCTGCAATTGCTAGCAACACTAGGAGTAAAATAACCTGTTCGCTAAAGTGCCAAGTCGTCCAACTATACTGCTCGCTGGTAAACCAAACCAGTAACCCCATAACAACACTTGCAACAAAGCATTTAAGGGTAAAATATAAGCTCATTGACGAAAACTGATACACATTTTCTTTTTTAAGCTGCCTGTAAAGCAAAAATGCATTACAACTTGCCGACATCGAAGTAGCTAAGGCCAATCCTAAATAGCCAATAAAAGGCGCAAGCATTATATTAAACACCATATTAAGTACCAAGGTAATAATACCAATGCGCACTGGGGTTTTTGTATCTTGACGGGCGTAAAACCCAGGGGCTAATACCTTTATTAGCATAAAGCTGACTAAACCAACCGAATAAGCCATTACCCCTAAGCTCACTGCTTTAACATGATCAATCCCTGCTTCTTTAAACGCACCATGATCAAACAGCACAGTAATAATAAGCGGGCTAATAATCATTAACCCTATCATAGCAGGCAGGCCTAAAAATATTACAAAGCGCACCCCCCAATCTAAGGTATGCTGAAAATCACTGCTTTTTTTACTGCTGTGTAATTTTGACAATGCCGGTAAAATAACCGTTGCTATACCAATACCAAATAATCCCAGCGGAAACTCTATTAAACGGTCTGAGTAATATAACCAAGCAATTGAGCCGGTCATGAGTAATGAAGCAATAACGGTATCGAGCAATAAGTTTATTTGGCTAATAGAAACCCCAAACAAAGCAGGCAACATTAATTTACGTACTTTTTTTACATTTTCGTCTTGCCAAGCCCAGCGCGGGCGCGCCAACATTTTTGCCCGATATAAAAAAGGTAACTGAAACAGTAACTGCACCACACCACCAATAAATACACCTATGGCTAACGCATAAGCACCTACCGAAAATTGGTCATGTAAAAAAATAGCACACACAATAATAGATATATTTAATAACACTGGGGTAAACGCAGCCACAGCAAAGCGGTTATATACATTCATAACCGCCCCACTTAGCGCCACAAGGCTGACAAAAAATAAATACGGAAAAGTCAGCTTTAATAATGCACTGGCAAGTTCAAACTTTTCGCCATCAGGGCCGCCTTGCCACCAATCTATAAACCAACCTGTACCAAATAGTGCAGCAATAACCGGAGACGCAACCACACCTACAATAGTCACTATTAATAAAATAGTGCCTAAGGTTCCTGCTGCTTGCGCAACAAAAAGTTTAACCTTGTCGTCGCCTTGCTGCTCTTTTATTTCGCTTAATACAGGTACAAATGCTTGAGCAAACGCACCTTCTGCAAATAAACGACGTAAAAAGTTAGGAATTCGATTAGCAAACAAAAAAACATCGGCCGCAGCACCGGCTCCCAAGAGATTTGCAACAACCGCATCGCGAACTAACCCTAAAATACGCGATATCATTGTCATACAACTAACAATCATACCGGAGCGAAATAAACCTTTTGACACCGCAAACCCACACTAAAAATCATTAAGATAAGTAATTATGCCATAGTCTTTTTTATAAATCGCTTTAAAGCACTAGGCTGAATCCTCATGCTTTGTTACAATGTCGATATTAACTGCTAGAGCGGCAAATTGATGTTCGTTATAAGGAGCAGTTTTTCTTGGATTGTCAAAATTAAATTGACATTCATGATAAAAACAGGCATATTCCACGGCCTTTAATTTAAGCTTTATTTAAGATTGTTAGGAGCAAACCTTGGCTAACATCAAGTCTGCAAAAAAACGCGCTATTACAAGCGAAAAAAACCGTCAGCACAACGCAAGTCGTCGTTCAATGATGCGTACTTACTTCAAAAAAGTAATCGTAGCTATTGAAGCTGGTGATAAAGAAGCTGCACAGCAAGCTTTTTCTGTTGCTACACCTATCCTAGACCGTTACGCAACTAAGGGTCTAATTCACAAAAACAAAGCTGCTCGTCATAAGAGCCGCATAGCTGCTAAAATTAAAGCACTATAATTTGTTTTTGCAAGAATATAAAAACCGGCCTTGGCCGGTTTTTTTTTGCTTTATATTTAATATTTACAGCATTAAACAAGTATGTAGCCAATTCACACAGCACAATCATCACATATTCTTGTTTAGAGCAGTTGCCGCTTAAATAAACGCTTTTAATAAACGCTTTTAATAAACGCTTTTAATAAAATGGTGCGTAAGTTATTAAACCCCTTCTAGCTCAGGATAAAACTTTTTCAGCATAGCTGCTATTTTTTTAGGAGAAAAAGGCTTTACCACAAAACCCTTGGCTCCTTTATCAATCGCATCTTTAACATTTTCAACCCCTGAGTGCGCCGACACCATAACCACTATTGTTTCTGGGTTCAGTTGATTAATTTGCTCAATTAACTCTTTACCATCGCCATCAGGCAACTCTATATCTAAAAAAATCATGTTATAATTTGCAGCACGACACTCATTAATACATTGTGCGGCAGTTGATGCTTCTTTTACGTTTTCTATGCCTAAATGCATCAATGTTTGGCTTAAAAAGCTGCGCACAGTACTAACGTCATCAACGATTAAAATTGCAAGCTGCGTGTTCATATTTGATCCTTATAGGCTAAAAGCAATGTTTGCAAATGCTATCATTTGCTTTAAATACAGTTATTTATTATAGAGAACTACACCAAAAAGGCCAGATTTGCTTTATGTCTACAAATACAAAAAAACAATCATTACTAGGTAAATCATCTAGAAGTACAAAAACAACAAAAAACAAGCAAAACCGCAGTACAACTACAAAGCCTAATAATATTAAACAAAGTGCTAATACAAGCGCTAACAATAAAGCAGCGCAAAAGTCTAAAAGCAGCTTGCTGACCACGCTTGGACTATTACTATTTATAATAATTATAATCCCTAAGCCAACACTGCTTAGTTATCATAAATTAGGTATGGTGAGTAATAGCATTTATTGGCCTGGGGTATTTGGTTACGGCGCAACGCTCCTCGATTCAAACTTACAGCCACAGCTAGACAGTAAGCGTAAGGCACTTTATTTATGTACTGATACGGTTAACTCAAAAAGCTGTCAAAAATATAAAGTAATTGCCGATAATGGAATTATTGCGGCAATAAAAGCTTACTTTTAGCATTAAAAAAACTAATCTGAAAATTTAAAATTACTTGGTTGAAAGGTGTGCAAAAGATCAACATAATGGCGCTCCTTTTTTCAACAAATGAACTATTGAAACTACCATGCTGAACGAGCTAGATTGGCTTTTAAACACGATATTACTTGCACTAGGTTTAGGTGCATTCTTTATTAACCAACTCACATTACTGCGTATTGCCGCGGTTAGTGCCTGTGGTTTGCTATTTTTATCATTTAGCTTAGATCTTATGTCGTCGAGTATTGTTTCGAATATGAGTTTGGTGTTAATCAATACATTTTATTTGTTTAAAGTTTATACTTTTGGGCAATTTACTGTAACCCAAAATTAAGCACTTCTCCTTAGAATATTTTATAGCCCAGCTTAGCTGGGCTTTTTTTGCCTAATATTTAACAACCAAGCTGATTGCAGCTACTGCTAACTCATTACGATAGTTAACTGCAACTGAATTAACGCCGTATAGTTACTACTTTACAACCCTAAATTCGGATAATAAGTGCAATTTCTCAGATTAGATGGCCAGCTGTTATAATTCGGCCATTTTCTCGCCAAAGGAAATTGCTTTAATGAAATATAAACAGCTGACACAAGAAGAAAGATACCAGATTTACGCGTTAATAAAAGCAGGAAATAACCAAAAACAGATAGCTGAAGAACTAACTCGTTCACCGTCATCTATTTCTAGAGAGCTAAAACGCAATAAAGGACTTAAAGGCTATCGGCCTAACCAAGCCAATAACTTTGCTGAACAAAGACGTAAGTCATCTTTCAAAGCAAGTAAGTTAACAGAGGACGTCACTCACTGGATTAATAAATTTACAGAGACAAGGCTCGTGGTGGCAAGCTACATAAGACACTCACTCGTGCATGTAAAAAGTATAAAAAACGCTATGGAAGCTATGATAAACGTGGACAGATAGTTAATCGAGTCAGCATTGATGAACGCCCTAGTATTGTGGATTCAAAGTCTAGAATTGGTGATTGGGAGGGTGACACAGTGATAGGAAAAGGGCGTAAAAATGCCTTTGTCACAATGGTTGAACGTAAAACGTTATATACAGTCGTTCACAGAATTGAAAGCAAGCATGCGCAAATAACAGCCGATGCGCTGATCACGTGTATGACACCATATAAAGATAGGGTTATTACCGTGACGTTAGACAATGGAAAAGAGTTTGCTCACCATGAGCATGTCGCACAAGCATTAGAAGCTGATGTGTATTTCGCTCATCCCTATTCATCATGGGAGCGAGGTATAAATGAGAATACCAACGGCTTACTTAGACGCTTCTTCCCCAAGGGAACTGATTTTATGGCACTAAGTGAAGCAGAGATACAGGCGGCAGTTGATAAGCTCAATCATCGACCAAGAAAAACAAGAGGGTATAAAACCCCTCATGAATTATTTACGGGGCAATCAGAAATACTGGTGGCTGCATAATGATTGCACTTAATACTTGAATTCGAGAATTATAACCTTGCTGTAATTGCGCTTAATTGACCTAGCACAAAGCAGCAAGATTATATGAGGTTCGATTATTTAGGTAGGTTTAACTCGCGCGCTAACTTTTGTGCGGAGATGGTACTGTACTGCAGCTCATCTGCTGCAGAGTTATCTGCAATCCATAACAATACATTACCTATTTCATCCGGTTCGGCTACAGCCTGCTGCAAGCCTTTAATACCCTGATCGCCAATAGTCGCTCTTAGCGTTTCAGTGTTAACAACTCCCGGGTTTACTGTAAAAGCGCGAATACCTTGATGACCATGTTCACGGCAAATAATACCCGACAGTCGCGACACTGCAGCCTTACCTGCACCGTATGCATAACCCCAGCCCCCTTTAGATGCAGGAATAGGCGGATCTTTTTCACCCGCTCCCGAGGTTATATTTATTATACAACCGCTTTGTTGCGCTAACATACTTGGTAAAACAGCTTGTGCTATTTGCACTGGCGCGCCTATGTAACCTCTAGCAACTTTTTCAAGCGTTTGCTGCGTTACATCTAGTAAAGAAGCATTAAGGCCAGCCCCCTGATAAATAGCATTATTGACAACCACGTCAATTTTACCAAAGTGTTCAAACACCTGCTTTAGAGCATTAGCAACGGAGTTAAAATCAAGTAAATCCATTTTTAGCGCAATGACTGCATATTCCGGAGCATCGTGAACAGTGATTCCGGCCCATCGTGAACACCCGTTCTGGTTTTAGCGTGAACGCTCATTCCGGTTTTATCGTGAACACTTTTGACTGATTTTCCGGAATCGGTGTTCACACCAAACCAGTACAATTTCAACGCATTGATTATTAATTACTTTGTTAAGCTATTTCCTTTTTGTATTACTGAGGAAGGGATATGGCGACTAAGAGGATCACAATGCGTAAAATTCGAGAAGTGTTGAGGCTACATTTTGCTGCCCAACTCAGTGTCAGAAAAATAAGTGCCAGCACTAAGATCAGTGTCGGTGGTATTCAAAAACTACTCACTAAAGCCAGAGCTTTATCGTTAAGTTGGCCACTGCCCGACGAGCTTGATGATTCTGTGCTTGCTAGTCAGTTCTATCCTCGCGCCGACACTCGGCCATCCCAGCGATTTGAAGTGCCAGATTGGCCAGCCATTCGAAAAGAATTAACGGGCAAAGG
>NZ_JBEOOB010000025.1:0-63073 GCF_040308685.1 Pseudoalteromonas sp. 20-MNA-CIBAN-0454
GTGATCAACAGAAGCATATTCCATGTATTAATGAGATAGGTAAATACATTAATTAATGGAACGGAGTAACTATAAGCTATTAAACAAACCCATGAAAAGAATCTTAAACAACTAGAACAAGACTTACGCTACAGAGCAGACAGGAGGCTAAAAATATTTGATCTAAAAGCGTCTGAATACGGTAAGTACGTTACAGACTTGGATGCCTTTGGTAGAAAAAATGAAATTGAGATGCCTGAGCGAATGCAGCCTATTTTTGATGAGTATCTTCAGCACTATCTAGCTGCTGCCGAAGCTGAGGATAAAGAACAGGAGCGAATAGTAATTGGTTGGCTTAGTTCGCAAATATCCGGGTTAATGCAAGAAGGTTTGAAAGATGTTCTAATACTGAAATCTGAATCTAATCGACTCAAACTGATTGCTACTGATGAAATGCTTGAAACATTTGACCGACTTGAGGCATTAACTCAAGAGTCAATGGATTGTACTAATGAATACATGAATACATGAATACATGAATAATTTTACAGAAATTATTTTTAACCAACAAAATGAAAAAACAGAAGCCTTTAAAGTGAAGGCAGCAGAGCTTGGCGCTGAGATTCAGAAGAATTCAAAAGAGCTATTAAATCAAATGAGGCGAGAGCTTAGTGATATTTAGGCATAACAAAGCAAGGCACAACCGCACAGCAAACTGTGCCGGACTCGCTCATTCTTCGCTTGCCTGTGCTTGCAAGCGTTAGCAGGCTTAAATCATTAGAGTTTTATCAGCCTGTATTGATGAATTAAAAAGGATTTGTATGTTTGCTCAAATTTTCTTAGCTTTTGTGGCTGTATTTCTTTTCTATTTAGGTATTGTTGAAAAATCTATTCTCAATATTGGAATAGGTTTTATTTTAATAGTGGTATCAGTTGCTAGATTTTATGCCGCAAAATCGGGTTCATCTAGTCAAGAGGAATTTGATAAATGGCGCGTCAAACGTGAGAATAAAATAAAGGGTGAGTAGCAACAGCGCTGCTAACAACACGCGCTGAGGCTGCTAAATACGTTGATTCATCGTAGGGTGTATTCGTTTTTCAACACTTAAACACGATCCTTATCCATTTAAATGCCTGTGATCTAATAATGCTGTTATGCGGTTTCCTTCGGTCTATTTCTCACTATTTAGCTCTTGCCATTCGCTGGTGGTTATCGTTAAATAACAGTATGTTATTTAAACGGTGATCTTCCTTCAGAGGGCATTCACGTTATAAGTTGATGCCCATGTCGGGCGTACACAAAAAACTCTGCGCCTGTTAGCTAAGCGTTAGTTTTACTTTAAGCTCAGAGTGTTAATGGAATATTTATGCCAATAAAAAAATGGATTGTTCAATACGCTATAGCTCTACCAATTGTTTTTTCTCTGCTGACAAGCGTTCAATACTTAAAAGGCAGAAGTCTAGAATACTCTATTGAATTTGGTATTTTGTGGGCCTGGGTATCGGTAACCATTTTTGCTATTAGGCGTTTCTACAATTATCGCAAAAACATTAATTGTGCTGTTTGCAATGATTTACCTGATAAGAATCAAGATTCTGGTGGTAGTTAAACATAACAAACTGTTAAATAAGGATAAAAAAAGTTAGTTGTTTCGTTTCTCAACATTATAGCCAGCAATTTTTTGCCTCTGAATGAGGCGTTATGTACTCAAAGGAATGTTGAAATGCTCTACAAAATAGAAGAACAAGCTGACGTATTTGAAAAACTAGAACCAGTCGAGTTCAAAGATTTTTCTAGTTTCGGAAAGCTTGAGAAAGATTTGGAAAACTTAATTGCAAATAGCATTTTAGATGTATTGTTTGAGGATGCTAGGTTAATGCCTGTTTTTCAAGAAAGGCAATGGCAAGCAGAAGCTGATATATATGCACTCAATGAAAATGGTGAATTGGTTATATTTGAGTTAAAGCGTGCATCTGCTGGTAAAGATGCTGTTCATCAAGCACTAAGGTACGCACAAGACGCAGGCCAATGGAGCTACCAAAAGTTAGAAAGAAAGTTCAAAGAATATAGCAAAAGCAAAATGTCGCTGGTTGAAGCTCACAGAGAAGCTTTTAACCTAGAGCATGAATTAGAACCAAAAGAAATAAATAATAAGCAACACCTATTGGTTATCGGTAGTGCAGCCGATGAGTCATTAATATCATCCATAGATTACTGGAAGAAAAATGGAATATCTATTGATTTCTTGCCATATCGAGTTTATGAACTTGCTGGAGAAAAGTACTTTGAGTTCTTCGCTCTCCCATACGATAAACATAAAAATCCAAGTGATGTAAAAGGTGTATTATTTGACACAAATCGTAGTTGGGATGAAAACTCTATTTGGTCAATGATGGATAATAGCCGTCTTGAAGCCTATGGTGACGCAAAGAGGTTCGTTCATCATGTTCATGTGGGAGATATTGTTTTCTTTTCGCACAAATGGTGTGGCTTAATAGCTGCTGCAAAAGTTAAAGGTGAAGTCAAAGCTCCAGACAGCGATACTTTGTATCGAGATGTGGATTTTCTAACTCCTATCCCGAGCCGCAAAGATAATATAGTGTCGGCTATGCCTTTTTCTGAGGTTAGCTCAAAAACAGGTAAAAGTTTCTTTTGGGCACGAACGATAAAAGTGCCTTATCTTACAAAAAGTGAAGCGCTTGAATTGGTTGATGAGCTTAACAATTACCTGCGGCGCACATAACAAATCAGAATATAAACACTGGTTAGGTGGTATATTTGTTGAGCCTTCTAAGCGAATTAATAGTGTTTCAAGCTTATTGATTTCCGAAGCTAAAAAAAGAAAAATAAAAGGACAGGCATAAAATATTGCCTGTCCCTTTCTAACACCTAAATACAATCCTTATCCATTTAAATGCCAGTGATCTAATAATGCTGTTATGTGGTTTACTTTTGGCTTTGTTACTTAAAATACACTGTGCTGAATTCAATCAGCTATTTACAACCCCCCAGCCTGCACAGCTGGTTTGTACTAAACATGCGGGTAGGATAACGCGCTTATGAGCCCACACTGTGCATTTAATTTGGTTATGGGTTATGGTTATGTTGTTTTTTTTGCTTGGGCAATAAAGTCATTTAAGTAGTCTATATGCTGCTCGTTGTTACGAATACCGACAAATATTTGTTTGTTAATACCTTGCTCTCCAAACCTTAGGCTTTTGATAGGCATTGTTTTAGAATACTCGTCTACTAGCCAGCCTGGTAAAGCACAAATACCGCGACCCGCAGCGACCATTTGTAGCATGATTTCGGTTGTTTCAATGGTTTTGTGTTTTTTTACTGAGCACTTTGCTGGATTAAGAAACTGGCTAAAAATATCAAGCCTTAGCGGCTCTACAGGGTAACTAAACAATACTTCTTCGCTTAGTTGCTCGGGTAATACAAACTCTTGTGTAGCAAGTTTATGGGATTTAGCAACTACGAGTCTGTGTTCGTAGTTAAACACAGGTATATAGCTTATTTTAGGTTTAAAGAGTGGATCGGGAGTTATTAGTACGTCAATTTCGTAACTTAGTAATGCACCTAAAGCACCAAACTGAAACTCCTGCTTTACGTCAATGTCTATGTCTGGCCAATGCTCTAAATAGGGCTCAATTACTCTAAGTAACCATTGGTAACATGGGTGGCACTCCATGCCAATGCGTAGCGAGCCTAGTTCACCTTTGGCAATTTGATTTAATAATAATTCAGTATGTACAAACTGCGGTAATACTCTGTTTGCCAGTGTTTGAATGTGCTCACCAGCCGCTGTAAGGCGCAAATTTCGACCGTCTTTTTTCCATATTGGCGTACCAACTTGGCCTTCTAGTTTTTTTATACTATGACTTAGTGCCGATTGCGATAAGTACAACGAATTTGCTGCCTTAGTTAGGGTTCCATGTTCTTTTATGGCGGTTAGTATTTCTAAGTGGATCCTTTCCAGCACAAGTTAACTCCTATCTTTAATTTAGCTTTAGATGACTGATATTCATTGGTTGATGAAATTATATCATTTTATCAAGCAAACAAGTTTATTTACTATTAAGGTGGGAATAACTAATTATAACAATACGTTATATTAAACTTAGCGAGAGCTGAGTTTGTAGAGCATGCTAACGTAATTGTTTTATTTAAAAACCTAAAAGCAGGGGCTGTAATTACCTCGTAAATTGACTGAAAGGTCTTTGTTGTGATTAAAAATAGAAGTAATAATTAATGAATATCATTGAATTTATAACAAGTAATATATCTACTTTGTTGGCACTGGTAGCCACAGGCGTATTTGCCGGTATTTTAGCTGGCTTACTCGGTGTTGGCGGTGGAATTGTAATTGTGCCTGTGTTGTTTTTTTTGTTTCAGAGCTTTGGGGTATCGCCCGAGTCTGCAATGTTAATTGCAACTGCAACGTCTTTGGCAACCATAGTGCCTACATCTATTAGTTCAATTAGGTCTCACAATAAAAAAGGCAATGTAGACTTTAACCTTTTAAAACGTTGGGCTGCATTTATTCTTATAGGTGTATTGCTGGGTAGCTGGTTAGTTACTCGGGTTGATGGCAAGTTGCTTACGGTGTTGTTTGGGGCAATAGCGCTGTTATCTGCACTTAATATGCTGTTTAGAACGGGCAAGTCGGCGTTGTATCAAAAACTACCTGGTAAAGTAGGGCAAAGTGTTATGGGCGCATTTATTGGCTTTTTAAGCTCTATGGTGGGAATTGGTGGCGGCACTATTTCGGTGCCATTACTTACTTTATATAACTATCCTGCTCACAAGGCCGTTGGTACAGCTGCAGCAATTGGGTTAATTATTTCATTGCCTGGTGCGCTAACTATGTTGATATTGGGCAGTACGCCAATTGATGCGCCAGCGGGGACCTTTGGTTTGGTTAACTTATTTGGCTTTGCATGTATTGTACCGCTAACCGTACTGTTTGCGCCTGTAGGCGCGTCGTTAGCTGCAAAACTAGATGCAAGTAAACTGAAAAAGATATTTGCTTGTGTACTATTAATTACTGGTTTACGCATGTTAGGGCAAGTGTTTTTATAGGTTTTTAATTTAGTTATTGTTTGTTTAAAAAAGAATGCCCGGCATAGGAGCTCTATGGCGGGCATTCTTTTACATAACTATATTGAAGTGCTTATATTAGTTGGATTATATAGGTTTATTTGTTGGGCTAACTTTTGTTAGCTAGTTCTTTGCGAATTATTTCTGCTCCTGCACTTAAGGCATTTAACTTAGCGTTTGCTACATTACGCGTTAAAGGAGCCATACCACAGTTGGTACAAGGGTAGAGCTTGTCGGCATCAACATATTTAAGCGCTTCGCGCAGGGTATTAGCAACTTTTTCGGGTGTTTCTATGGTGTCGGTTGCTACATCAATAGCGCCTACCATCACTTTTTTGCCGCGAATAAGTTCAAGTAGCTCCATTGGTACATGAGAGTTATGACATTCTAGCGAAATAATATCTATATTCGATTGCTGTAACTTAGGAAACGCTTCTTCGTATTGGCGCCATTCTGAGCCTAATGTTTTTTTCCAATCGGTATTGGCTTTAATGCCGTAGCCGTAGCAAATATGCACCGCGGTTTCGCATTTTAGTCCTTCAATTGCGCGCTCTAAACAGGCAATACCCCAGTCATTAACTTCATCAAAAAATACATTAAATGCTGGTTCATCAAATTGGATAATATTTACCCCTGCAGCTTCTAGCTCTTTGGCCTCTTGATTAAGAATTATGGCAAATTCCCACGCAAGTTTTTCGCGACTTTTATAATGATCGTCATAAAGGGTATCTATCATTGTCATTGGGCCTGGCAAAGCCCATTTTATTGGCTGGTTAGTTTGCTGGCGTAAAAATTTAGCATCTTCAACAAAAACCGGCTTTTGTCGACTAACAGGACCAACAACCGTTGGTACACTTGCATCGTACCTATCGCGAATTTTAACGGTTTTACGCTTTTCAAAATCAACACCGTTGAGGTGCTCAATAAAGGTGGTAACAAAGTGTTGCCTGGTTTGCTCGCCATCACTGACAATATCAATGCCTGCTTGTTGCTGATCGTGTAATGACAAGCGAAGGGCGTCTTGCTTACCTTCAATTAGTTCATCGTCTTGTAATTTCCAAGGCGACCAAAGTGTTTGTGGTTGTGCAAGCCAAACCGGTTTAGGCAAACTGCCCGCAGTTGACGTAGGTAATAGTGTATTGCTAATAAGTGTTTTCATGATAAATAGTGCCGTATATTTAAAGTTATAATTGAACCTAGCTATTGAGCGAAACTGTTAAGCGCCGCTTTTAAACGTAATTGGCAGAGAATTGTTCAAGCACAGTTTGGTATGGCTTAATTAGGTGCTCTTCGGTAAATTTTCCCTGCTGGCTGGCCATTTGGCTACGCTCTTCTCGATCATAAACAATTTGCGTTAATGAATGATCTTGGTTGTTCAAATTTGGTTGATAAGACTTTCCTGCAGGTGCATTTGCATTGTAAATTTCAGGTCGATAGATTTTCTGAAATGTTTCCATGGTACAAATAGTGCTTATAAGTTCAAGGTTAGTGTAATCATTAAGTAAGTCACCAAAAAAGAAAAATGCTAAAGGCGCTACACTGTTTGGTGGCATAAAATAACGTACCTGCAAGCCCATTTTTTTGAAATATTGCTCGGTTAAAGATGACTCATTTGGCAGGTATTCAACGCCTAAAATAGGGTGCTGGTTTTGAGTTTGATGATACGTTTTGTTATCAGAAACACTAATACATATTACAGGTAGTTTATTAAAATTTAGTCTGTAAGTACTTGAGTTAACAAAATGCTGAAACAGCTTGCCGTGCAGCTCACCAAAGTTATCTGGGATACTAAATTTATGTTGATTTTTATTATGATTTTGCAGCAATACGCTAAAGTCATAATCGCGCACATAAGAGGAAAAGTTATTACCTACAATGCCTTCAATGCGTTTATTAGTTTTATGATCAACAATAATTGTTTTTAATATTTCTATTGATGGAAAAGTATTACCACTGCCTTTAATATCTAAATCTACAGAAATAATCTCGAGTTCGACAGAGTAACGATCTCCTTTTGCGTTATCCCAATTCGCTAAAGCATTAAAGCGGTTATCAATCATTTTTAACGCGTTGCGCAAATTAGCTTGGCGGTATTTTCCTCTTGCCAAGTTAGCAAAGTTGGTTGTAAGGCGCGTATCGTTAGATGGCTGATAACTTTCATCAAGAGAAGTGCTCTTAATAGTAAATTTAAAGTCTTTTTTCATGATTTTTGGTATCCATTTATATAATTAAAGCTGAATTTTTTGTTTAACTTCTGAGGTTTTCGGTAATATCTTCAGATTTCCCTGTCAGTAGTCACCACAGTATTTTTTATTTTTACCTAAAGGCTTAATTGCAACCAAGTGCAGTGCGGCTAAAGGTAAAAGCAAGAATGTATTTTATACGTTGTTATTATTATGAATAAAATTGATTTAATTTCATTTATATATGAGGGATTCTCATTAATTGCTTTTCTCGCTAGTTTTGCTGCGTTTATTAGCGTGGCTGTAGGTTTGTGAGGTGTATTTTTGAGGAGGAATAAGTTAAGTGAAAGAATGTTTATTTAATCTAATAAAGCTAAGCAAAAGTATGTAGTAGCTGCTTATAAGTAAATAAACTTCTTTTTGTTTTATGTAAATAATTGAATTGAAATAGGAACTCGGCTATGGTTTATTTAGTAATAACAATAAATTAAAGCGAGTAGGTTTTAACACTCGTTAAGTAAAATCATATCAAGGATTAAATATGAAGATTCAAGCAAATGTAGGAACTATAGATATTTTAGGGCATTTAATACTGTGGTTTATTTTAATACTAATAACGTTTGGTATAGGCGCGTTCTTTTTTCCTTATTCGTTCTCTAAGTTTATTTTGAATCGCTCTGAGTTAATTGACGAACACGGTAATGCAAGAAAAATGGTTTGTAATACAGATATTTTTGGCAGCATTGGCCATGTAATTCTTTGGATTATAATTTCAATACTTACCTTTGGCCTTGGTTATGCCTTTTATTTTTATAAGGTGTGGAACTACTCTTTAAATAATACAACTATTGAGTAATTAACCTTTATACGGCGCATTCGTTTATTAAACAAACTAAATTAAAAAGCATAACTTTAATAGGGTTATGCTTTTTTGTTTTAAGTAAAAAAGTTGAGGGTAAATACCAAAAAACGAATAAAGGAGCTAACCCGATAATAAGTAAGCACCTTATAATGCTTAAAAAGAGAAGTTTTATAAACAAAGTTTAATTTTAAATAATGCTATGTAGATATACAGCACGCTGTATTACAGGCTCAAGCGGAATAAACTCATTAGGTAAGTTACTGTTGATTGTTGCACTCAAACGCAGTGATTTATTATTAACCAAGCGTTATACGCTCAGGAACATATATTTATGCCACACGTAGAAATAAAATATTCAGATAACTTAAAAATAAACACAAAAGAAGTTTTTGATGTTATAGAGCAGATTATAAATAACAAAGACGCCAGTGCTGGGGTATGTAAGTCAAGAGCTTACCCATGCTTAGAATATAAGTACTCGCATATTCTCATTACAATATCGTTATTAACTAAGCCTCACCGAAATAAAGAATTTACATTAGCATTAAGTACTGAGCTAGAGGCATCTATAAAAAAACACCTTAAACAAAGCGTGTATTTTTCGTTAAATATAGAATACAGCCAAGCTTATTACACCACCAATGTTCACCTTGTTGATGGCGATATTTTGGCAGAAACATAAGGCTTATTACTATCTCCTCTTCGAATAAGGGACAGGCATAAAAATCATTTAAACTTTAAATATAATAGTGGACAGGCATAAAAAATGGTAATTCCCTCGCTTTGAACTACTGTTTATATATACATGTAAAACAGAGTGCTAAACATGACCCGTGCCAGAAAATCACTCATAGATTTATCGGCAACACCTTATTACCACCTAATTGCGCGTTGTGTTCGCCGTGCTTTTTTGTGTGGCGATGATAAATACTCAGGCAAAAACTTTGACCACCGTAAGGAGTGGCTTGTTAAGCGGATGAAATTACTGAGCGATGTATTTGCCATTGATATAGCTGCTTACGCTATTATGAGTAATCATTATCATGTTGTGGTTAAAGTAAATAAAAACAAAGCGCTTGATTGGTCTGTTGAAGAGGTTATAAGGCGTTGGTATAAGTTATATAAACAAGGAGACTCTTTGGTTGAACGCTTTTTAAATGGCGAGAAATTAAATGAGGCTAGCTTATATATTTTTAGTGAAATTATAGCAACATGGCGAGCACGACTTTATGATATTAGCTGGTATATGAAAAATCTTAATGAATATATTGCCAGGCAAGCAAATAAAGAAGATAACTGCACAGGAAAATACTGGGAAGGGCGTTATAAATCCCAAGCACTATTAGATGATAAGGCTATTTTAAGTTGTATGGCGTATGTTGATTTGAATCCAATTAGAGCGAAAATAGCTACAGAACTTGAAAACAGTGATTTCACATCAATTCAAGAGCGTATCCATAAATATAAAAACACGCCAAAAAATAGTAAACAACCTGCACAAAAATCAGAGCTTTTTGAGCACAAAAGCCAGCCAATGCAATTACTTAAATTGGGTAGTAATGCAGAACCAGACACGATCCCATTTAGATTAATAGACTATTTAGAGTTAGTAAGTTGGAGTAGTCGTTATTTTACTTGCAATAAACAACGGGAAGTAAGTAAAAATGTACCCAATATATTAGCCAAATTAAATATAGAAGAGGCTGAGTGGCTAAACGCAATTCAGCATTTTCGTAGGCAATATGCAAACTTTGCAGGGAGTAAAGTAAGGTTAATGAATTTAGCTGCGCAGAACCAAGCTAAGTGGTACAAAGGTGTTGGTTAATCTGTAAGTTATTTAATGCAAAATAAATACGAGCATCCGCGAGGTCGTTCATAGATCTGTGTCAGCTTAAGTTAGCAAATATCCATCATATGAAGTGTAAGCCTCTAACTCTCGTTAAAACCTCCCTAAAATCGAATAAACTTTAACTCTGAAAGCCATACACTGGAGTAAATAATAAATAAACTGCGCATTTGCTGTTTAATAAAAATTAAATGCCTGTCCCATATTAAAATTTTTGAAATTAAATAAACACTCTGCTTTGTGCGAGTGTTTATTCATTGTATAGCTTAGTTAAGGGTAGCGTGCTTTAAAAATTTGCGAGCTTTTCAGCGGCTATTGCTGCGTTATTTATTACTCCAAGTTCTTGAAACTTAATACGTCCTTGCTCGTCTAAACCTGTCATTAAGTTGGAGTGATTAACTTCATTGTTGTCTATGTTTTGAAACTTTATATTTAATACCATGGCTAAACTACGAACGTCTTGTGGTGTGCCGGTTAATAAACTCCAGTTTTGTAAATTTAATTTTCGGCTTTGTGCAAATTCTTTTAGTACTGCAGGTGTATCTGTGTCGGGCGTTAACGAGACTAAAATAAAACCTACGTCTTGTTTTTCAGTCTCACTCAGCTTATTTTCAATGGCTTGCATGGTAGAAACAATAGTAGGGCAGGTATGTAAGCAGTGTGTATAAATAAGGCTTATGACTTGTTTTTTACCGCTAAAGCTACTTAAAGTACGTTTATTAGCGTCTTGATCTAACCATGTACTGTTAAGCTGATAAACAGAGTTTTGTGGTATATTTTGCGAGTAAGCGTATGAGCTGGCAAGCATGCATATCAGCCCTAATATTTTGAGTGTTATATTATTAGAAATAATAGCTGGGTTATATTTTATCATTTTTTATTCCTTTGATTTCGCACAGCGAAACCCTAAATTGGGTAAAGTATATTTGGCCTGCAAACTAGATCGAAAGCCAAAGCGCATAAATGCGGCATAATCACTGGGATCAGCAGCACCTTGTGCTCCTGCGGCGCAAAATAATTTTTGATTTATATCACTATCACCACGGGACTCGCCGCTGACCAAAGCGGAGTTAAAATCCTCTGTCCATTCCCAAATTAAGCCGTGTAAGTCTTGTGCTCCCCAATAGTTTGCTGGGTTAGTACCAACCTCGGGGAGCTGTTTGCTACTAGGGCGGCTATACCATTGTAAAATACGTTGGTTATAGCTTTTCTCTAGGCTGCCATTGGGCTGGGTTGCACTGGCACTGGCAACACGTTCCCACTGAGCAACCGTGGGTAAGCTTTTATTAAGTGAATGGCAATAAGCTTGGGCTGCAAACCACGATACGTTAACTACAGGGCTGTTTAATTGTCCTTGTGACGGCTGCTTTGGAGTTAGATTTTGTTGCCAATGTTGTAAATATTGAGCCTCTGCAAATATGCTAGGTATTTGCTGCGACTGCCAACGAGGGTTATTTATTACAAACGTTAAATATTGCGCGTTAGTCACAGGCGTAACATCTATGCTAAAAGCGCCCACAAATGTTTGTGGGCTGTTTTTATTCATATAAAGCGGCCTGTAGTTACCCGCGGGCAGCGCTACCATTTTAGGATGCTCTGCCAGTGTCAGTGTCATCGTTAATAAAGAAAAAATCATGTTACTTGCGCTGCTTAGCAACTTGTTCAGCAGAGACTTTTCCGCCGGCGTTATCCCAGTTATTTAGTACAAAGGTAATAACATTGGCAATATCTTCGTCATTTAGGTTCATTGCTGGCATTACGCCGTTGTAGTTAACGTTATTAACTTTAATCGGACCCGATAAGCCTTTAATAATCGCATTAACACCTAAAAGTGGGTTGTTGTTCAAATAATCAGACTTTGCTAAAGGCGGGAATGCTCCGGGAATACCTTCGCCATTAGCTTGATGGCAAGCCATACAGTTAGCTTCATAAACACGTTGGCCGAATCGTATTTGTTCATCTTTATTGTTGGCTGTTATTTTAGTAAAAGTATTGTCTAACGACTGTATTGCTGAGCCTTCTGGTAAATATACGTTTTCAGCTGTTTTGCCTGTAAAAATAGAATGGTCGTCAGGACCTTCTACTTTTAGCATTGCGAGTGCACCTTTGTTAAATGCTCTAAAAATAGAATGATCAACCAAAATAAAGGTGCCTGGTACTTCTACTTTAAATTCCACAATGGCAGCGCCGCCAGCGGGGATCAATGTGGTTTGTACGTTGTGATTTTTTAAACTGCCGCCTTCTACATAAACGGTATCAAAAATTTCGCCTATTACATGAAAAGAAGAAACCAAGTTAGGGCCACCATTACCAATATATAATCGAACTGTTTCACCTACTTTAGCGGTTAAAGAGTTTTCATCTGTGGTACTGCCTACTGAGCCATTAAATACTACGTAGTCGGCATCTTCATCTATTGCTTTTGCCATATCAAAAGGTTGCAGGCCAGCTTCACCAAATTCACCTTTAGTATAAAAATCCCCTTGTACTAAATAATACTCTCGGTCTACGGGCGCAAGGCCTTCTTTTGGTTCAACTAAAATTAAGCCATACATGCCATTGGCTATGTGCATACCAACAGGAGCCGTGGCGCAATGATAAATATAAAGCCCAGGATTAAGTGCTTTAAAATTAAATGTTGAGGTGTGTCCTGGGGCCGTAAATGACGATTCCGCGCCACCACCTGGGCCTGTTACCGCATGTAAGTCAATATTGTGCGGCATTTTTGAGCTAGGGTGATTTGAGAGGTTAAACTCAATTTCATCACCTTCTCTAACTCGAATAAAACTCCCTGGTACGGTTTCACCAAATGACCAAAATACATATTCAACGCCATCGGCAATTCGCCCTACTTGTTCTCTTGTTTCTAGGTTGATAACTACTTTTGCACTGTGATCTCTATTAATGGCGGGCGGCACCATAGGAGGAGGCGTTAGTATTGCTTGTTCAGTTTTTAAATTACTGGCAGCAAGTAGGTTACCACTAAATAAAATAGCTATTAGAGGGAGCCATAGGGTGTGCTTATTAGGTTGTATTTTCATTTTATATTTTCCATTATAAATGACGATTAACTTAGTATTGCGCTTAAGTGCAAAAATGACTTGATACAGATCAATTAACTGCCGATGAGCAAAAGTTTAGTACTGATCAGCAATGTTAACGAGTTTGATTTTAAATCTATTGTTTGTTTTTATTGAGGTATAGCTTTTTATGAGTGAGTTAACGATTTATTGTTGTAAGCATGCTGTTAACTTTCTTTGGAAACTATATAATTAAATTTATATCAATAAGGATGATGATGATGACAAATAAAGTAGAGGTTTCGGCCAAAAGTGGAATGCATTTTAAGTTTTACAGTGATGACGTAGAAGTTACTTATTACTGCTCGCCCGTATCGGGAAAAGAAGTTGTAAAAGTTAACGGTGAGATAGTTAGCGAAGCACAAAACTTTAAGTTTAGCTCTACTCATCAGTTTGAAATAAATGGCAACCCGGCCAAAATTAGGCTAAAAGCCCACGGTTTAACTAAAAACGTGACACTTTGTGAGTTTTTTGTGGCTGATGAATTAGTTAAAGCTTATAAACTTACTTACGGTACCAAAGGTAAAGTTCCGCTTATGGCTCAGCTTGTTATTAGTGTTATTGCCGCTGCAGTGGGTTGGTTTTTTGCAGCACAGTTTTTATCATCTTGGTTAGCTTTTGCAATAATGATAGCGCTTTTAGGATTAGCAGTGTTTAAATTTGAAAAGCCAAGCAGGGAATGCGAAGAGGTTTAGTAACACCTCTATAAAACTTTAAATTACCTACCTTATATCCCGTATTTTTAACACTGCAGCGAGCCCTAGTTGCAGTAATTTTATTTAACTAATAAAGTTAACAAAATTTATTGCTCATTTACCTATTCGAGTAGTAGTATAGCCGACCTTTTTAGCTCAGTAACTGAGCTAAATACTACTATGAAAATTTAGGTTATTAATGAAGTTATGTATTGTCGGTTTTTTATTTGCGTTTAGTGCCTGTTTTAGTTCCCTTGCTTTAGCGCAAACTACGCAAGAGTATAGTGCTGTGCAAAATGTTTCAGCAGATGCGGCGGGTCATATAAAAGTTGAGACGTTAACTAACATTGAACCTAATAACAGCTACGACTGGCACATTCATTCCTACTGGGAAAACCGCTATGTTACTGAAGGGCGTGATAACTTAGCAAATAAAGGGATTACCTCAGTATCTACAGAGCTAAATTATGAAAATTTCATAATTATTCCTTGGTTTGCTAAAGGCATTAATACCGATTATTCAGAAGTGAATTTAAATATAATATACGCAACGGTATTATCAAAAAACCTTGAGCTATTAAGTGGGTATAGTGCAATTGCCTCGCGCGAAGAAAGCAGTAATGCTTACGATAATGAGGTTAGCCTTGAGCTTATTTACTCTTTTGCACAGCAGGTTCAGCTTATAAGTAGTTTATTATTCTTTTGATGCTCAAGGTGCTTTTTTAGATGTTGCGCTAAATAAACAGTATCAATTAACGCCCGTATTACAGCTTGATTTTAAAACCAGTGTTGGCTTTAATTCAGGGTATGTGGCCGATGGGCATAATGGTGCTAATCATGTGCAATTTAGTGCGAATTTATCTTACTCAGTAATAAAAAACATGCAGTTATACGCATATAGCAACTACAGTTTTGCTATTAATAAAGATTCTAACCGCTATGCCGACGATGAATTATTACAAGATGTATTTTGGGCGGGGCTTGGTTTAAGTTATCAATACAGATAGCGCCTATAAATATAAGTTAAATAGTCATTGTGCTAGATCATTAAAAGCTTACTTTAAACACTGTAAAAGTTTTAAACGCGCTAAACTTCTTAAGTAACCTGAGCTCCGGATAATAAACTTATCTCAAGCAGCTGTTTTCAGCGCTAACTGCGTTGAATTTACTTGCAATAGGCCAGCTATTGACGCGTAAATTCGCCTTGTTTTCACTGAAAACCTCTGGCTAGAGAAAATAAAATTAAATATAACGATGATTCAATATGTTAGTAAATCTCTTAACCAGAGTTCAGGTTAAGTACGGTGTGCTTGAGAAGTAAAGAGCGCATTTATTTCTTAGATTTTTAGAGGTTTTATGGCTATAAAAAACACATCTACCCATTACAATAAACTCTCAATAATCCTGCACTGGCTAATGTTATTAGTATTAATTGCTGTGTATGCCTCTATTGAACTACGGGTTTTATTTGATAAGGGCACAGAAACTCGCGATTTATTTAAAATGTGGCATTTTATGCTGGGGTTATCAGTTTTATTACTTGTTACTATTCGGCTATTTATTCGTTTAAAAAGTGGTTCTAAACCATTAATAACGCCCAGTCCAGCAAAATGGCAAACCATGGCAGCTAGTATTACGCACATTGCACTTTATGCTTTTATGTTTGCAATGCCTTTGGCAGGTTGGTTTATGCTGAGTTTATTTGATGCGCCAATCCCTTTTTATGGTTTTGAATTACCCGCATTAGCGGCAAAAAACACTGATCTGGCAAAACAAATTAAATACCTACACGAAACAACGGGCGTACTTGGTTATTACTTAATTGCATTACATGCCAGCGCAGCACTTCTGCATCATTATATTATTAAAGACAATACACTTAAACGTATACTGTTTAAAAATAACGGTTAGTAAAAGTGCCGACTTATAATTTAAGTCGGTATTTTAATTATAAAAGGTATTATTTAATAACAGCATGTTGCAGCTTATTACCCAGTATTCCACCAAGCAGTAAAAAAATTAGGTAAATCCAACCTGACAATGAAAAGTTAGCGATAGGGGTAAATAATGCACCTACATTGCAGCCATTGGCAAAACGCGTACCAAACCCCATTAGTAGCCCGCCAAGTGCAAATAAAGCAAACTGTTTAGCTGAGTGGTTTATTTTAAATGAAAACGAAAATTTCCCCATAAGCAGCACGGCTATTAATGTGCCTAACATTATTGCAAAGTTTTGTACCGAAATAGCATGATCAAAAAAGCCTGTAGTAAACATTACTTCGGGTCTTAGAGTAAAGTTTGCAATATCGTTTGCGCTTATGCCAAGTAGCATTACAAGCTTACCAAAGCATATGCCAAAAGGGGTAGAAGCACCCCAGCCCGAACAAGTTGACGCCATCATTACACCAAATATAATTGCAATTACTAAAGCAGAAGTGCGCATTTCCCACATGTTTCCTATCCAGCGTTTATATGTGTGGGTGCTAAAAAATGTAAATTGTTGTGTACTAACTGGTTTTGTCGGGCTATTTCACCGTCAACCCCTAAATAAGATCCACTTTTTTGTCGGTAGTTCTCATATTTTTTAGCCAGCACTACAACAATTAAAGCAAAAGCAATCGTAACTAAAATAGCAATAAAGTAGCCATTTAATGGCCCCCAACTAAACAAATCGGGCAGGTAAACACCTTGTTCAGCATAACTACTTGTAGAGATTACACTTTGCGTTATCCAGCTTTGCGTTGCTTGTAGCGGAAAGCCAAAAAACACACCTGCTCCAAAAAATACCAATGTTGTTAGTGCGCGTGCTACATCGCTTACCATTTCTACCATCATGCTGGTAGCACAGCAGCTCGACAAGCTCATACCGGCACCAAACATTACGCCACCAATAATCAGGCCCAAATTAATAGGGTTAACCCATAAGTTATAACTTGTTGAATCTGTATTTACTAATAAGCCAGCATTTATAATGGCAGTAATAACAAACATAAACATAAGAGTTTGCAATAGCTGTGTTGAGCCACGTCGGTATGCGCGATTAATGCTGCCAGCAAAACCAATTGAACCTTTCGCTAAGGCAAAACCCAAAGCTAAGCCTAACAGTAGACGTAAAAACAGTGATGATGTTTCGAGAAATAGTGCCCCTAACAAAATAGATAAAATAGCAATAGCGCTACCTAGTATGGCTTGTTTTTTATTCACGTAAGTACCCAATAATTAATAATACAAAGCTGAAGTGTAAGTGAAGTGCGGATTATTCTATTGTGCTGCAAATAAGCCCAACGCTACTATATATACGTCATTAATGCTCTATGTTGTAAGCGAATGATGTAATTGATTAAAAAATATATGAGAGATTTGAAGTGGACTTATTTGCTAATAAAGTGTTTTATATTTGTGTTTTTAGTAATAGTGAGTAGCTTAAAAGTTGGCAAGCTCCTTAGCAGTGAAAGTTGCATTACTAATTACACCCGTTTTTTGAAACTTGATTCTGCCTTGCTGATCAAGCACCGTCATTATATTAGAGTGCTCTACCTCGCTATTCCCTATATTTTGATACTTAATGTTTAATGCTGCAGCTAAGCTGCGCACATCATCGGCTGAGCCTGTTAATAAGCTCCAATTATGTGCACTTAGTTTTCTGCTTTGGGCAAAGCTTTGTAATACCGTCGGGGTGTCTGTATCAGGGGTAAGCGAGACTAATATAAATCCAACATTGTTTTTTTCTTCATCACTAAGCTTATTTTCAATAGCTTGCATGGTCGACACAATAGTAGGGCAGGTATGCGCACAATGTGTGTAAATAAGGCTCACTATTTGCTTTTTACCACTAAAGCTACTTAATAAACGCTCGTGGCCATCTTGATCTAACCACGTATTATTTAATTGGTATATCGAGTTTTGAGGAATGTTTTGAGCTGGAGCCTGTTTGCTATCTTTAGATGAAGCTTGAGCATAGGCTTGTAAGTAAGCCTGTGTGTAGGTTTGTGAGAAGCCTAGTGAGTAAGCGGCTGAGCTGGTTAATAATGCCGTAACAGTACACATTTTAACAAATAGTGTTATCGATTTAAATTTTATCATTTTGATACTCCATTAAAAAACCACAATTAACTTAGTGCTGCGCTATTAAGCAAAAAGGGTTTATGCAGAACAACTAACTAAATGTAAATTTTGTTAACATTATTTATGTGTTGATTATTGATACTATCGAGTTTTACTAGCTGCACATCGTTTATTTGCACTATATAAATCATGTATAAGCACCCAAATGTAAAATAGTTGTTTTATTTTTGTTGGGTGTGGTTTGCCTATTGTGCTAAGTTTTTAGCTGTTAAATATTTTCAAGTATCTAAAAATCAAACTAATAATTTATATACTGACATTTACTTAACTACGCTATGAAGCATATTTATAAACAATGGAGAGTTATTAATGAGTGATGCAGCAACATTAAAAAGTGCAGACGAAAAGTTTTGTTCGGACTGTTGAGGCGTAATTAGTTTAAAAGCAGAAATTTGTCCTAAATGTGGGGTAAGACAAACAGCGCCACCTAATTCATTAGGTGGTACTGCGCCCAATGGTAAGAGTAAAATAGCTGCAGCATTGCTTGCGGTATTTTTGGGTGGCTTTGGTGTTCATAAGTTTTACTTAGGGCAAATTGGCTTAGGTTTTATTTATCTGTTGTTCTTTTGGACAGCTATTCCGGCGATCATTGCATTTGTAGAGTTTATTATTTTATTAACCATGAGCGATGAAGCGTTTAATAATAAATATGGTTACGACTAAAACGTGTTTGACCTTCTAGGTTAAAGGTTATATTGCTTTAACTAACAATAAAAAACGCCAAAAGCATATATGTGCTTTTGGCGTTTTGTGTTTTAGCTAGTAAAGCTAACTAATGTATATTTAATTACTTAGTAGCCATTCACTCAATAAACGCACGCCAAATCCGGTACCGCCAGCAGATACTTCGTCTTTGCCTTTTTTAGCTAATGCATTGCCGGCTATGTCAATGTGTACCCAGCGAGTGTCACCGGCAAAATGCTCTAAAAAGCTTGCTGCAGTAGTTGCACCAGGGCCGCTGGAGCCAACATTGGTTAAATCAGCAATATCCGACTTTAAAGCATCTTTATACCCTAAAGGTAGGCGCCATAAGTTTTCGTTAACCTGTTTACCGGCTAAGGTTAATTGCGTTACTAATTTATCATCTTGTGAAAATACTGCAGCGTATTCATTGCCAACAGCACCTACTTTAGAGCCAGTTAATGTGGCTACATCAATCATTATTTCAGGATTAAAGTGCTTACGCGCATACCACATTGAATCGCTAAGTACCAAGCGGCCCTCTGCGTCGGTATTAAGTATTTCTACACTTAAACCTTCAGCGGTACGTACTACGTCGCCCGGTGCTACAGCAAATTGCGACACCATGTTAGCGGCCATACCCATCACTGCAACTACGTTTTTATCTGCTTTAGCAAGTGCCATTGCTTTTACAGTACCCAGTACCGCTGCTGCACCTGCCATGTCTGATTTCATTCGTGCAATAGATGCACCTGTTTTAATGCTGTAGCCGCCAGAGTCAAATGTAATACCTTTACCTATTAGGGCAATAGGTACGTCGTTAGACCCTTTATAATGAGCAACTACAAGGCGAGCGCCTTGTTCGCTACCACGGCCAACAGCTTCAAGCGCTCCCATACCTAGCTCTTTTAATTGTGCAGGCTCAAGTACGCTAATAGTAACGCCAAGAGACTCTAACTCTTTAGCTGCATTGGCAAAGTCGACCGGGGTCATGTGGGTAGCAACTTCAGAAGTTAAGTCGCGGGCCAAAAACACCCCAGCTTGAATGCTTTGTAGCAACTTATATGTTTTTTGTGTTTGCTTAGTGTTAGCAACATCAAATGTGTAACTAATAGTTTCTGTGCTGGCTTTTTGCTTATATTTTTCAAAGCGGTGGTCGCGTAAATTAGCACCGTGAGCAAAGTTAGCTGCTAACTCGGCATTATTATTTAAGCCGGTTACGTCATCAAATATTACACTTGCGGTTGTTACTTTATTACCGAGTAAGCGAGCATGTATATTGCCACCTAATTTTGTAATACGGGCTTTATCTAGTTCTTTTTGTTTACCCGTACCTACCACTAATATACGATCATATTTACTGTTTTGTGGTGCTATAAGTTCGGCAACACTGGCGTAATCGCCTTTAAAGTTTTCAATGTCTATTACGCGCTCTAAATGCTGTTTAAACTCTTTATTAAGTGCTTTAAATTGTTTGTTTTTTCCATCTTGGCTATAAAATACGACTAATGTTTGTGCATCTTTGTTTATGTTTGATGAGAAAGTAAACTCAGCTGCGTGCGTACTCATACCAGCACAAAGCGCTATAGCTAAAGAAGAGGCTTTAATTATGTTTGTCATTGTTTGACCCAAAAGAATATAAAGCCCTGTTTTACCTTATTTTAGCCCAATAGGTTAAGCCCTATACGTTGAATGAGCATATTAGCGCGATGTATAGCGATGAGCTGTTATATTAAAGTGTGTGCAATCCTTTGCTATTGAATATGTATAGTAGTGCAGCTTAAGGCAACGTTAAAAAAGTAAGCTAAAACTAAGTCTAGCTGTTCTGGGTTCTATTGGATGAAAGTGATTGTCGGCTATGCCTTCGCTGTTCTCGCCAGGTAGGCGCGAGGTATAATAATAATCTATGTCGTGATCGTTACTGTTAAATAAATTTAATAGTTCAAAGTCTACTTTCCAATGCGCTTGGCTATAGCTAACTAATGAATTTATAACCGTAAGGGGATTTGAGCGTTTACTACCGTCGTCAGTAAGTGTTCTTTTGCCAATATGGCGTACTCTTAATGATGACTGCCATTGTTTATTAATATGCCAATTAATCCCACTGCTTGCTACTACCGCGACTGCACCTTCTATGTAATCATTTTTATCGTTTATATCTAAGCGGGAATGAGTAAATGAGGTTTCTGCATCAATGCTAAAGCTGTTATTTAGCCAGTAATAGGCACTTATTTCTAGTCCGTAACGCTGGGATGCGTCGCTGGCTTCGGTATTTCCGGCATCGCCTATAAACAACAGTTCTGAGTCGAGTGTTAGCCACCATAAAGCGGTTGATATATTAAACTTTTGCTCGTCAAAGTAACGTAGACCTATTTCAGCGCCTTCGCTTTTTACCAGTAAGTCTACTTTTTGTGCTTTGTTAAGCGTGACCGGATCAACGCTAATGGTTGCCCCTCGTGCATCGTTAGAGTGAAATGATTGTCCCCAGTTCGCATAAGCCGCAAGAGAGTCACTAATTAAATAGTTTAAGCTGCCATTAAAACTAACTAGATCATCATTTGCGGTCCCCGAATTTAGGGCGTTATTACTATTTACTGTGGTATCAAAGTAATCGTAGCGAACACCAATAGTCGCTTCTAACTGCGGAGTGAGCAATAATCGTGATTGCCAGTAGCTTGAGTAGCTGGTTTCTTTTACTGAGTCTTGCCTTACGGTGCTTAGAATTTTTTTAGCTTGAGAATTATATAAACCTACATTGTCTATATTATCGTGACGTAGCTCAATACCTACGGTGTGCTGCATATTTATGGCAAAGTTATTGCTGTCAAACTGATAACTTAATTCACCCCCAGAAACGGTGCGGTTATCTTGTTGATTAAATTGATCACCATTAATAGGATCGTTTAAAAAATACGAAAAATTTGAGTACAGATTTAAATCATAGTTAATGATATAGGCGCTAGCTTTAACGTTTTCACTTTGCCAATTACCCGATAAGCTATACCTGCTTGAGTTTCCGCCTAGAGTATTATCGAGCGAACCAAACTCAGACACTAAGTCTTGCTTAACGGCGCGCAGTGGAATTTGATCTGCTGAGTTCCAGGTATTGTCATACGCCATTGCAGTAACTGATAAATCGCCTGAAAAAGCTTTTGTTACATAACGAAGTAGGCCATTTTTTTATTTACATTTTCGTCAATATCGTCCCATGGGCCAGAGTAACCTTGCCACTCAGCAGCAGCAATTAGCTTGCCTGTTGCAAGCTGTGTTGAGCCCAGCATCACAGCTCGTTTATAGTTATCTTCACCTATACTTAATTCTAGTTGTTGATGTTTTAGGTTATCTGCAAGAAAGAATTTGGCACTGCCAGCACTCGAAAAATCGCCTTGGCGTGCATCATATGCGCCTTTTTGGTAACTAATAGTAGATATACTTTCGGTAATAATAAAGTTTAAGTCGGTGTAGCCTTGCCCATGACCATGGCTACGCATATTAATGGGCATACCGTCTATGCTTGTGGCAAAGTCAGTGCCATGATCTAAATTAAAGCCACGAATAAAATACTGATTCGCTTTACCCGATCCACTGTGTTGCGTTACAGCCATTCCAGGGATCAGCTCTAGCATTTCTGCGCTTCTTAGCATGGGCCGTTGCTCAATTTCACCTTGACCTATTATTCCACTAGATGCACTGATTGAATCACCAATTAAACCCGCTCTGTGTCCATATACTGTTATTTTTTCTATATTTGCTTGACCATACCCGCTGTATAAAACGCCAGCTGCAACTATTATTATTGTTCTCATCTTAAATTCCCTTATTTATTATCCTCACTATAAGTACGCAGTACTAAACAAATTAGATGCACTATTTGTTACTTATTTGTAAAATTAATTTTTAGAGTATAGTTTAGTTGCGTTGGTCGTTTAAAATAATAGCTGTAGCCGGTAAAATGTAACTTAACCACTATGATAGTAGTTAGTAGCTATTGGTGAGTTAATATACCCAAGCAAGCTATTGTAATCTTATTACATAAAACTAATAATCATGTGGCTTTAGTCTTTTTTAAATTTGAGTAGCTGTATTGAAAGCCAAAGAGATTCAGAATTTTTATATTAACGAAGAGCAATCTGTTTATTTGCTCTCACACCACGATGCTAAAAAGCATAGACAGTGGCTTAATATATGTATTAAAAAACTTACCTTACTTGGTTACGAAAATGTAGAAATGATTGGCTCAGGCGCTTTTGGTTTTGTATTTGCGGGACACGACGATACCGGCTTACCTTGGGTATTTAAGTTTTCGCGTATTACGCTAGCGCAAAGTATACGCGACCGCCTAGAAGACGAAGCTTACATGCTATCGCAAATTAACAATCCACTTGTACCTGAATTTTATGCATTTGAACGAATTAAAAAACAAGGCATTTTAATGATGGCTCGCGCCATGGGCGAAGACCTTGAAAAAGTATCGTTGAAAAAAGGCCGAATTGGCGCTGCAAAAATTATGACGCTGGCAGTGCGACTCAGAAACGTGCTGCTCGATCTGCGCAATCATAATACGGGTATAACGGCGCAGCCTATTGTGCATGGCGACATTAAACCTTCAAACTTAGTATGGGACGAAGCCAGTGATGCACTATCGTTAGTGGATTGGGGAAGCTCGGTATACGCGCAAATAGATAGTGACGGTAACCCCATTGCCAGTAATTTTATGGATTTAATGTCGGCAGACCTAAGCACTACTAACGCACGTATGGGCGATGTTTACTTTATTGGTGAAGCACAAATGTCGGGAGAGCAATCATCTCCACGCTTTGATGAGCAAGGCGTAGCGGCAACCTTGTACGCACTTGCTTCTGCACAGTCTTGTCGGTTTGGAGTAGACGTTATTCCTGCCAGCAGTTTAGGGCTACCAATAGAGCTGGCTAAAGTAATTGACGGTATGCTCTCTAAAAACAAACAAGTGAGAGATAGCGCAGGTGATTACTTTATGCGTAACATTACTAGTATGGCGAAAGCGTACCTACCTGAGTTACCTAAAAAAGTAGTTAAAGCCGCGATTCCGTTTTGGTTTAGTTATGACGAAGAGCCCGAAACCGTTGTATACAGTTCACGAAAGCAGTTTTTACGCCAAGCCGATCATAAACAGCAATTGCTTGATGTAAACGATGCCCAATTAGATCGTTACTACAAAGAGTTTTTGTTTGATACCGGAGATACCGAAAAAGCATTTTTAGCCTCTATTAGTCGTTTAGCAAAGTATCCTGCCGTAGGCGGATTAAGCTTTCATTGGAAAGACGAGTCACTGTTTGTTGAATCATCGCTAATTTTGTATAACGAAACGTTAGCCGCTGCATTTACCGATGCGGTAAATAATACCGTAATGCTGGCACAAGCAATTAGCCAAAAAGGGCTGTTTAAATGTTGTTTGTTTGACGCACGTAAAACCATTCAGCTAGAGCGCGATAGAACCGGCGCCTTTAAGTTTGAAAGTTTACCAGAACTTGATTTTGAAACGGTGAATGTAAATGCCAGTGATGTTACCCGGCCACATTCTTACTTTGAAGATGGTAAAGATCCCGACGAGCAACTACAACTGCCAAAAAAAGTAATTAAATGTGTGTTTGAGCTAAATCAAATACACCACACTGGCTGCATTATTTTTGAAGCGCTGCCCGATAGGCTCAAAATACATCATTACTACCGGTTGCTCGATGCCAGTAAAGAGGATGAGTTTAGGCGGCTGCTTAATAAGTTGATGCAATACGCAGTTAATATTACCGACGTAGGGGTAGCCGGTTTTATGAAGTTACCTTACAAAAATACTCGTGAGTTTAGTTTGTGCGAGCAGCAGAGCAATCATTACTATCCTAAAAACCCAAAAATGACACTTTAAATATGGCAAATTTACACACTCTGCTGGCATACAATAAACGTTAAATATAAAGTTAGGTGATATGGCTAAATTAAAACCGATAATTACGCTGCAAAGCTACGGTATTTACTCAACATGGGATAACGAGAGTAAAGCATTGCCGCAAATAGAGCAATTTACTACCGAGGTCATCGCTACTCTTGATGTTGAATTTGGTTTGATCATAAATATTAAAAAAGCCAAAGGCGAAAAATTACATTACAGCATTTATCATCCTAATATACCCGATGATGAAGGCGACATAATGCCTCCTTTTTCCGGAGTGGTGTATGTTAAAGACAGCGACTGGCATTTTTATTTAGGTGATACTTTATGGCCACCAATTAATAATAAACTTGGTAATTGGCGCATGACCATAGAGTACAATGGCAAACTTATAGCGGATAAAACATTTAATGTAGCACTGGCTACAGAGCGCTCGGCTGTAGAGTTTTGGCAAGATAGGGGATACAAGCCACTAAAGTAAAGTTTATATCTTTGTTGCTGTTAACTTATAGGGTATGAGTAAAAAGGGCGTAATAAAAAAGCCGGCAATGCCAGCTTTAATAAAGTGTGGTTTAACCTTGTGCTTTAGTTGCCCCAAGGATTAGTAGAGCTAACACGCTGTTTACGGGTACGCGCACGTTGCTTAGTCTCTTTTTTCTCCATAATACGCTTTGCATCAGTAAAGCTTAACTCACACGGCTCACCAGGTTTATGATCAGCAGGGATCACGCGATCACGCGGTGGCAGTTCGTATTGTACATCATCAGGACGTGGTAAGTTTTTAAGGCGATACAAATAAAAGTTATCTACTTTTTCTTGTGCCCACTGTGTTTTACGTAAAAATTTAACCGCCGATTTAATATCAGGATTATTTTTAAAGCAATTTAGCTGTAAATAAGCGTATAGGAGTTCCCACCCATATTGTTCAACCAGCTCTTCAACCACTTGTTCTAATTTTACGCCTTGCAGTGGGTTATTACTGAAAAGTTCTTGGTTGCTCATAGGTGTTGCCTCGTTATTAAAATACAAATTGTATTATAAATTTAATAACGAGGCTTTAACAGTGTAAAAAGCTTAACTTTGGCAATTAACTACAACACGGCCGCGAATTTTACCTTTCATAAGCTGCTCGGCGTTATCAATTACTTGTTCAAGCGTTATTTCGGTCGATATTTTATCAAGGTAATCAGCTGCTACTAAAGATGCTAAACGATCCCATGCTTCAATTCGGTCGGCTTTTGGGCGCATTACGCTATCAATGCCTATTAATCGAATGCCACGTAATATAAATGGTGCTACAGAGCCAGGTAAATCCATACCTTGTGCAAGCCCACATGCGGTTACAACACCTCCATATTTTAATGAGGCGCAAATATTAGCTAAAGTATGGCTACCTACTGAGTCTATAGCTGCGGCAAAACGCTCTTTTTGTAGCGGCTTACCTGGGTTTGAAAGCTCATCACGATTAATTACATTTGCTGCTCCTAGCTCTTTTAAATAATCACTTTGCTCCATTCGTCCAGTAGCTGCGGTTACATTGTAGCCAAGCTTGTTTAGTAAATATATTGCAAAACTACCTACGCCACCATTAGCACCGGTTACCAGCACTTCGCCTGAATCGGGTGTTATGCCTTGTTTTTCGAGTGCAATTACACTGAGCATAGCGGTGTAACCCGCAGTGCCAACTTGCATAGCTTGTTTAGGTGAAATGCCAGCAGGCAAGGGGATTAACCAATCGCTATTAAGTGCTGCTTTTTGAGCCAGCCCACCCCAGTGTTTTTCGCCTACACCAAACCCATTTAAAATTACCTTATCGCCACTTTTAAATTCATCGCTGGTGGAGTGGCTCACAGTGCCTACTAAATCTATACCCGGCACCATAGGAAAACTGCGTACCACAGGCCCTTTTCCGGTTATTGCTAAGCCATCTTTATAATTTAAAGTGCTGTATAGCACATCAATAGTGACATTTTCATTCGGCAGGTCACTATTCTTAATGCTGCTTAAAGAGGCGCTGTAGTTATTATCATCTTTATTAATAACAATGGCTTTAATTGGGTTACTCATGGGATATCCTTTTAGACCGATCGTCTTTTAATTGGTAAAAAAACGCATTAGGTTAGTAATGCGCGTAAAAACATTTCTGTATACAAAGTAAGTGGAGTATTAGACTTAGTGAGCTTGGCACGCATAACCGCACCCTCCCAACCAATCCAAAAGTACTCACTCATTAATGGGGTGTTTACACTGTTGGCAATTGTACCTTGCTGCTTTGCTTGGTTTAAACACACCTCTACCAAGTTTTGCCAGCTAGTATAACTTTGCAATAAGCGGGTTTTAAATTCGTCACTTAAGTGATTCAGTTCTTGATTTAAATTGCCTACTAAACAGCCACGCTTATAATCGTACTTCTTCATCCCTTTAATGGCACTTTGGGTAAAGTTGACTATTCGCTCCAGCGGGGGCACGTCACTTTGTTGTAAATAATGATTAAGTTTGGCAATAAAATAACTGTCGTAAGCATCAACAAGGGCAATACCGTACGCTTCTTTACTTTTAAAGTAATGATAAAAAGAGCCTTTAGGTACGGCTGCTTTTTTTAATATGGTATCGAGGCCAGTTGCGCTAAAACCAAACTCGGTTAGTGTTTCTAGGCCTGTGCGAATAAGTAACGCTTTGGTATCGGCGTTTTCTCTGGCTACTTTGGGTGGGCGGCCACGCCTCACTGGAGTTGGTGTGTTTTTGTTCATACAACATATTAGACCGATCGACTTTAAATAATCAAGCATTAATTGTGTTGTTTATTAAATAAGCTAAAGGAAATTTAAAATAATTAAAAAACAGACTAAATTAATTTGGAACTAAGGCTAAATTAGCCGGTCACAATATATACACAACAGTGTAATAAAACGATTTTTTAATCGTGTTTTTAAGTTAGATTAAACCGGTCAATACAGTGCAAGTACGACCACTTACTTTTTAAAAAGCTAATTCATCATTGCATCAGCAGCTTAGTTAAAGTCAAACTAATTAATTGCTTTTATAATTTGAATTAACCTTTTTTATTAGCTATTCATTACATGTAGATTTCACTAATGCTACAAAATATATAAATACAAAGGTGAGGATATTACCGATGAAGAGACAAAAAAGAGATCGTTTAGAGAGAGCACATTCTCAAGGATTTAAAGCAGGTTTAGCAGGTCGCTCTAAAGAGCATTGTCCCTATCAACAAGTTGATCCAAAATCAGAATGGTTAGGTGGTTGGCGCGAAGCAATAGACAATCGTAATATTTATAAAACATAGTATATAACTGAATTTAAGCAAAAATGCCTCCAAGTGGAGGCATTTTTGTATGTGTATTTTAATTATTAACAGTTAATTAAAATGCACTGGTATCTTGAAATAGACCTACTTTTAAATCTTTCGCTTCGTAGATTACACGGCCATCTACTTCTACCGTGCCATCGGCAACACCCATAAATAATTTGCGTTTAATTACGCGTTTCATTACTAGGCGGTAGGTTACTTTTTTAGCGGTTGGTAAAATTTGGCCGGTAAATTTAACTTCACCCACACCTAGCGCACGGCCAAGACCTGGACCGCCAGACCAACCTAAGTAAAATCCAACTAACTGCCACATAGCGTCTAAACCTAAGCAACCTGGCATTACAGGGTCACCTTTAAAATGGCAGTCGAAAAACCATAAGCTAGGGTCAATATCTAGCTCAGCAACAATTTCGCCTTTACCGTGTATTCCGCCATCGGCAGTAATAGAGGTAATGCGGTCCATCATTAACATATTGTCGCTTGGTAAACGGCAGTTACCTTCACCAAACATTTTACCTTCACCACATAGGATCAAGTCTTCTTTTGTATAGCTATTTTTAGGTTCCATAACACTTATCTTCGCTTATAAATTGCCAACTACTTTAGCGTACACTTGTACGCTGAACAACTCGGATCAGTTAAAAAAGCTAAATTTAGTAGGTTTTTTAATCAATCGATTGGTGTAATTGATTTTAGCCTGATTAAACCGCGCAATTACAATCATAAATCATTATAATTACAGCTGACTTTTAACCTGTTTAAAGGAAATTTATGATCCTTTTTGTTAACTCACTAACAGTGATAGATTTTTCTTACTTGTGTAATAAACGCGGCGCAGTTGGCGAGAGCTGGATTGTTGATTTAACTTTGCATGGCAAACTAAACGATGAGTCTATGGTATTAGACTTTGGCTTAGTTAAAAAGCAAATTAAAGGCATTATAGATGAGTGTATTGATCATCGTTTAGCTGTACCTAATAATCTAAATGGCGTGGTTAGCGAATTTAGCGACCATAAAACATTAGATTGTACATTTGGTGATAACCACCATTTGGCGATGAGTGCTCCACATCAAGCTTATTGTATGATTAACGCAGATGAAGTAACTATTGCATCGGTTACAGATTTTTTAATAGCGACTATTTTGCCACAACTGCCAGATAATATAGAAAAAATTGAGCTGTCATTGAAGCCAGAGCATAATCAAAGCTATTATTACCATTACAGCCATGGCCTTAAAAAGCACGATGGTAATTGCCAACGTATTATTCATGGGCATCGTTCTCAAATTGGTATTAGTTTAGATGGTATTTCTATGCCTCGCCTGCAAAAAGAATGGTCACAAAAGTGGCAAGACATTTATTTAGCCACCGCTGAGGATCAAATTAAGGCAGACGAGTTACAGCACGTTAGCGCAAAAGCTGGCGATGTATGTTTTGCATATACTTCAGCGCAAGGCTATTTTGAAATGGCTATTAGCGAATCGCGTTGCGATATTTTACCTAGCGATACCACGGTTGAATGCATTGCAGAATACTTAGCGGGTCAGGTAAAAGCACAATATCCTGAAAAAGCGGTAAAAATAACGGCCTACGAAGGAGTAGGCAAAGGGTCTATTAGCCATGCTTAAAACATTATTAGCAGCCGTGTTAATTTCCTCTACTAGCTTAAGTGCAATGGCACTTGAGCTAAAAGGGCAATTAACTCAAGGCGGTTTAGTAACCGGTAATATTAGCAACGCGCAGTCGGTTAGCTTTAACGACAAAACACTTAAGCTTTCGAGTAAGGGTGATTTTGTATTTGGCTTTGGCCGCGATGCACCAACAAATCACACACTTAAATGGGTTGATAAAGCTGGTGTTGAGCACAGTGAAAGCCTAGTAATTACTAAGCGCGACTATCAAATTGATAAAATTACCGGCGTTGCTAAAAAATATGTATCGCCGGCTAAAGAACTCAGCGCACGTATAAGTAAAGAGGCTGCTGCGATTAGAGCTGCGCGCCAGGTTAATTCTGACCTATTGTACTTTTTAGATCCTGTGCTAAAACCTGCACAAGGGCGTATATCTGGGGTGTATGGTAGCCAACGTTATTTTAATGGCGAGCCACGCAGACCACATTTTGGCTTAGATATAGCCAATAAAACGGGGACACCTGTGTATGCACCTATAAGTGGTACAGTGGTGTTTTCGCAGCCGGATATTTATTATTCAGGTGGCACACTTATTTTAGACCATGGCCACGGCGTTACCTCTACTTATATTCATTTAAGTAAGCTTGATGTAAAGCTGGGCGATAAAATTGAGCAAGGTAGTAAAATAGCTGAGATAGGTGCAACAGGGCGGGTAACAGGCCCACATTTAGATTGGCGTTTTAACTGGCAAGGTGAACGCCTTGATCCGGCCTTATTAATGCAAAACAAATTAGCTAATAAAAAGTAGATACTATGACACAAGTAGAGCGCGATGCTATTATCGCGCAACGTATTAAAGATTCCACCACATCGGTAACTAAAACAGTGTTTCCGGGGCGAACTAATCACCACAACACTTTATTTGGTGGCGACGCTTTAGCTTGGATGGACGAGGTTGCTTTTATAGCGGCAACGCGTTTTTGCCGTAAGCCTTTAGTTACCATTTCATCAGATCGAGTAGACTTTAAAGAAGCTATTCCTGCAGGTACTTTTGCTGAACTTATAGCAAAGGTGGTGCATGTAGGTAATACCAGTTTAAAAGTTGATGTCGATATACTTCTAGAAACTATGCATAATGACAACAAGCATTCTGCTATTAGTGGCAGCTTTACCTTTGTTGCAGTAAATGATGATCACCGACCAACGCCTGTGGTTTGCGATAAAATGATTTATGGTTTTGACAAGTAAACATTAGAATAAAGTATTTTAATGTTATTAAAAATAAGCACTCGTAGTAGTGCTTATTTAAATACCTAAAAAGAACACATCATACTAATTAATTACAAAAGATATAGCTAGACAGCAGAGTCAATTTTAATAAAAATTATCAAGGTGGGAGGTCGATAACCTAATCTATTATTAGGTTATCGTTTTACATTACTTAGGTTAAAGCACCATGGCGGCTATCCAACCAAATATTAATAACGGTATATTAAAGTGAATAAAGGTAGGCACTACTGAATCCCAAATGTGGTCGTGCTGGCCATCAGCATTTAGCCCAGAAGTTGGCCCAAGTGTAGAGTCAGAAGCCGGGGAGCCTGCATCACCTAACGCACCGGCCGTACCCACTAAAGCAGCAGTGGCCATAACCGAAAAGCCCAGCTCTAAACATAAAGGAACAAATAAAGTAGCTATAATTGGTACGGTTGAAAATGAGCTACCTATACCCATGGTAATAAACAATCCAACTAATAAAATAACCGCTGCCGCAATGGGTTTATTCCCAGCAAATAACTCTGCTCCACTGTGTACTAAACTAGCCACATGACCTGTTGCTTGCATAACAGCTGCAAACCCTTGAGCAGAAATCATTATAAAACCAATCATTGCCATCATAGCGACGCCTTTACTAAATACGTCGCCATTATCTTCCCATTTAACGATGCCGAAAACGCTAAAAATCATTACACCCACTAAGCCGCCTAAAATCATTGAACCGCTAGCGTTTTGCGCAATAAGTGAAGCAAGTACAGCAAACAGGCCAACTAACATTACCTTTTTTGGGTTTTCTACCGTGGTTTCTTTACTTTCTATGGTAAGCGGTAGCGCTGCGTAGTCGCGACGTTTTCTGTAACTAAAAAATATTGCAATTAATAAACCTGCAAACATGCCCAAAGCCGGAATTATCATTGCCATAGGAACTTGGGTATTTATTATTTCTAAACCGTTATCCACTAAATTTTTATGGAGTATTGAATATAAGTAAATACCACCAAAGCCATACGGTAGTACCATATAAGAAGTAGCTAAACCAAAAGTTAATATACAAGCTATTGCACGTCTATCCAGCCTAAGTTTATTAAAAATTACCAGCAGCGGTGGAATAAGAATAGGAATAAAGGCGATATGAACCGGCACTAAGTTTTGCGATGAAATGGCGCAGATCATTATTATAAATAAAATAAAATAACTGAGCAGGGTTTCACTGCCACTTTTTTGTGCATTAACTTTAGCTAATAATTTTGCGGCTAAAATACGTGTTAAACCTGACTTAGAAATAGCCACTGCAAAAGCACCTAACATGGCATAACTTAGTGCTATTTCAGCACCTGCCGACAATCCCGAATTAAAGGCGTCTATACTTTCTTTTAAGCCCAAACCAGCGGTTAAACCAGCAACTAGGGCACTTATTATCATTGCAACAATAACATTTACGCGGACCAAGGTAAGCCCAAGCATTAATAAAACGCCTATAACAACCGCATTCATAGATTTCTCTGTTTCGTAGATTTAATTAATTTTATCAGATATTTTGCCTGAGTTTTACGTTCTTTATTAAATGGTTTTTTAGCATAACGTACTTGGTTAAATAACTGACTAAACTCGAGTAATTGTTGCTCAACATGCGGCGCTTGCGATGCTAAGTGTTGTAATTGTTGAGTAGGCGTTAAATGATCGGCTATCTTAAGTTTACGTTTTTTAGCCCAATTTATAAGTTGTTCAAACTCTTTAACCATAGGAGCTAATTTAGTAGCGGGCTTAGGCCAATTTAAATAAACAAAATAACTAACAAAAGTTAGCCCTAAAATAACAATTACAGCCAGCGGTACCAGCCAAATATTTTTGCTGCCAAAAATAGACTTTAAAAAGTCGTTTTGTTTTTCATCATCAAAACCAAGTACCCAGCTAGACCACCTATAATCTAAGTTTTCTAGCTCTAGCCTTAGCCAATTAATAGCTGCAAAGTTACTTAAACTAACTAAACCAAAGTCGAGATTGCTTTTAAACTCATTATTTAACTCAGTATTTTGTGAAAGCGATCCTGTAAGCCTATCGGGAGCAACCACCGCTGTGGCATCAAATATTTGCCAGCCTTCATTATCTAAATACACTTCTACCCATGCATGTGCATCATATTGGCGAACAGATAAAGTATTATTATCTGTATTAAGCTCACCACCTAAATAGCCACTGACAACTCTTGCCGGTATACCCGCACTTCTAAAAATATAAGCTGCGGCACTGGCATAGTGGCCACAAAACCCACGTTGTTGCTCAAACATAAACTGATCAATAGTATTGTTGCCGCTCATTGGCGTCGGGTTAAGCGTATAACTAAATTTTTCGTCTATAAAGTACTGTAGTAATGCATTGTAAAAATCACGGTCGCTGGTTAAGTTTTGTTTTAAATTATAGGCAAGGGCACTTGCTTTGTTATTGTCGTTATTTACTAAGTGTTTGTAGTGTTTAGTTTGCCACTGTAATAAAGGAGCATTTGTTAGTGCAGAGCTACTTGCTGTGTATTGCACACTTTTAGCTTGGTAATTTTTTTTACGCAGTAAGCCCAGTGAGTCACTCTCTACGTTATCGTTATTACTGGTTGCAAAGTTGAGCCCATATAACCACTTTTGACTCGAGGGCTCGGCAATAATCGAATAGTCGTATTTTGTTAAACTACTAACTTGTTGCGTTTTAGTTTGAGTTACGCTGTTATGCTTTAATAAATTGGAAGTGAGCCACGCATTTCCGTTAAACTCGTCGTGTACTAAGGCTCGCCAATACAGGGGAGCTTTAGGTGCTAGATCATTAAATTTAGCTCTAAACACCAGTTCATCTGAATTAGATAACTTGGCAATATCAAACGGATCTATTTGCTCAGACAAACCTGTTTTAGCTAACTTTGGCCCAGGTAGTTGCCAAAATGCCGGCATTTTTGGTAAAAATATTAATAAAAATACCGCCAGCGGTAATGCCAATAATAGTAATTTACCGCTTTGTTTAGATGCGACTTTTAAATTATGTTTTGATTCTAACAAGCCTAGTACGGCAAAATTTAAAATGTACAAACTACTCACTACTAAAGTAGTTAAAATACTTTGGTTAAATAAATAAACCGCCGAAAGCGAAAAAAATGTCAGCGTAGTTATTACATGATAATGCTTTTTAGTTTTCGCCTGTAACAACTTAAATAAGCTTGAAAGCAACAACATAGCCACAAATAAAATAACCGTGTCGCTAAATCCCACACTAAAAAGCATTAACCCTAAAGCAAGTGCTGCTAAAGCGTTAGCCAACCAGGCATTAGGTTTAGTTTTATTACTTATGGTTACATAAAAGTTCCACGCACAAAGTAGCGCTAGTACACTAATAAATACAATTGGTAAGTGAGCAATAAAAAACACGACTAAGCAGCTGTATATAAAACACAGTGAATAATTTATTACTTTTATGTTTTTTATTGCCGTCACTTTGTATAACCATTAAATGTACTAAGTGATTCTAAACAAAGTGTTTTATGTTGCACACCTAGGTTGGTAGCTATTATTTTACTTGGTAGTTTTAGCATAAAGGGGGTGTTATTCTCTGTTGCTTCACATACTAAAAAGCACAGCTGGTTTAAGCGTTGCTCGGTATCGCCATGCATTAAATCAAAATCAAATAATGCATCAGCAGCTTTAAAATCAACAAACTCTTTAACTAATAACTGCTGTGTTTTAGCAAAATGTTTCCAAGAAATTCTTTGCAATCCCATTTCAGGCAAGTGCGGTATTAATGTTTCAAACTCTTCACTACCCAGTTGTTTGGCAATACCGTTTTCGGCTTGCTCGGCTAGACTACTTATCTGAGCGTCACTAAACACCTTTTCAAGTGAAGGGTAAATATAAACACTTGATTGTAGTTGAATGTAGCTCCAAACAGTGATCAAGCCAAAGGGATAATTACTGGCAATTTTTATTCGCTGTAGTGAGTAACATCCGCGTTTGTTATAGGGTAGTGGCAAGCTTAGCGTTTGGGCTGTATTGGTTATTTCATCATGATTAATTTGCGTTTGTTGATCGCCTTGATAAATTAGCATCACAGATTGGCAAATCGAGGGGCTTTGTACAGCAAACTGAACTTGTGGATTTTGTGGTGCAAAGCTCGAAAGTGAATTTTTAAAAGTAACAGTTAGGCCTTTTGCATTGCTGTAACCCAGTAGTACAGCAATAATCATTACCACAAACATTAAATAAGCCATGATCAAAATTAAGTTGTTTTGATAGTTAATCCCCATCACAAAATTTAAAATAGCTACACTAATAAAGTAGCAGCCAAGGGCTGATGGAAAAACATAAATAGTTTTGTGTTCAAGTGTAATTGACTGTTTTAAATGTTTATTTTTTAATAATTTATTAAATATGGCACGTTTAAATGACTTAAATAAAGCAGGGCGCTTAGCTTTTTTATTTGGCATAAATGCTATACCGGAACCATAACAGCTTTTAATATTTGCATAACTTGCGCTTCGCCCGACTCATTGTGTAACCCTAAACGGTGCTGACAAACACTGGCAAAAACTGCTTGCACATCTTCAGGCATAACAAAGTCACGACCGTCAATATAAGCCCATGATTTAGCAGCTTTTGCTAATGCCATGCTAGCGCGTGGCGATAACGATGCAGCAAAATTATTACTTTCGCGTGTATAATTTACCAATTCAATAATATAATCAATTACAGGATTACTTAGTATAATATTGCTAATTTCAGTTTGAATTTGAGCTAATTGTTGCTCAGTAATACGTTGTGGTAGCTGGGTGTAGTCACGCTTTTGCATATTTAGTAACAGCCTTTTTTCGGCTTCTTTTGGCGGAAAACCAAGGCTAATACGCATTAAAAAACGATCCAGCTGCGACTCAGGTAAAGGGTAAGTACCTGATTGATGTAATGGATTTTGTGTAGCAATAACAAAAAATGGGGTAGGAAGAGAATACTTTTTACCATCAACAGTAACTTGTTGTTCTTCCATTGCCTCAAGTAAGGCGCTTTGTGTTTTAGGTCCCGTTCTGTTTATTTCGTCTGCTAAAACAACTTGGCTAAAAATAGGCCCTTTATGAAAGCTAAAACTGTGTTCATTACTATTAAATACATTAGTACCTAATATGTCGGCTGGGAGTAAGTCGCTGGTAAATTGTATCCGTTGATACGACAAGCCTAAAACGGCTGCTAAGGCATGCGATAACGTTGTTTTACCCATGCCAGGTAAATCTTCAATTAGTAAATGGCCTTCACTAAATAAGCAGGTGAGCGCGAGCTTTATTTGTTGTTTTTTACCAAAAATAACATTAGATAAATCATCGATAATTGCACTAACAGAACTTTGCATACTAACCTTATTATTATTCAATGAGCTCTAAACGCTTCATTACTGTATCTACTTTTTGTACATTAAACGGTTTTGCTATAACCCCTTTAGCACCAAGTTCCCACGTATTTTCTACATTTTCGAAACTGTTATGGCCAAAGCAAATAACAACATGAATATGCGGATAGCAATTATTTATATAAGTTAAAATATCACTACCTTCAGAGTCAGGTATTTCGACATCTAAAAATATAACCTTTGGGGACTTTTCGCTAAGCAGCGGTTTTGCACAATCAAAATCTTCACACTCAAGAATATCTTCATAACCAAGATCCGTTAAAATTTGGTTTAGATAGTCGCGACTGTTTTTTGTATCATCAATGATTAAAATAGGTTCTAGTGGGTGCACAAATTCCATATGTTGTTACTTCTATTGTTAATACCATTTGAGTACTTTCAATACTAAGCTAACCACCTCATAAGCTCAAGATAGTAACTAAAAAACAGTCATTAATAACTGATTTAAATAATTTTTAGCTACTTTGTCGTTTTATTAAATAACCTCCGCGCATTACTTATCCTTTAATATTGTAAAAATTTACGTTGCAAGTGATTTACGTTTAATTAATAAAAAACAAATTAACAATCATGGTGTTTTAACCTACTGATATAATTGACTTATTATTGAAAGGTAACGCATTGTGAATTTTTTGTTATTTAAATAGTTGACGTACGAACTTCTTGTTGGGATTATGACCACAAGAAGGGCTTATGCCCATACTGTAATTTAGCACTATATAACTCAAGCCAAACGCAGAGCTTATACAACCAAAGAAGCATATTTATGAAAGCTAAACATGTATTAACACTAACGGCAGCAATAGCGACTTATAGTAGCCAGGTACACAGCAACGATTTTAATTTAGGGTTAGAATTTAAAACAAATCACTTATGGCATGGCTCAATTGTAACGCCAGGCCCAATGGTTGCTGGTGAATTAACTTATAAAACGGCGGATAATAAAATCACCTTAGGTTTATGGGGTGGGACCTCTTTTGATGGTGAGTATCAGGAGTTTACTTATTTTGCTTCTTATAAGTTTTCAGAGCAGCTGTTCATTGAAATTGTTAATCATGGTAACCACTCGTCGATTAATGATGTAGATATTTTTGACTATTCAAGCGATCCGGATAAAACCGGAAACTTTATTGATGTCGGCCTTGGTTACACCTTTGCGGGCGAAATGCCATTATCACTTTACTACTCAGTAATAGTTCAAGGGATAGATACCTATTTAGATGAAAGTTCAGGAAAAAACAAACAAGCTTACACTAACTATCTCGAAGCTAGCATGCCCGTGTGGAAGGGTAATGAATTAGATGAGCAAGTCTCTGTATTTATTGGTGGTGCTTTTTCTTTTTTAGATCAGCAAAACTTTTATGATGATAACGCTAATATAGTTAACTTAGGTTTTACTTACTCCAAGAGCTTACAAATACTAGAGTATAATTTTCCTATATCGGCAACAGCTATGTGGAACCCCGGGCAAAATAAAGGTGCATTACAGGTCGCATTTACGTTTTTATAATTTTTATAGCTGTGGCCATAACTTGCACTTAGCTGTAATAGAAAAAATATGTTGTGAGCAATTAGAAAGCGTTAACTTGATTTCTATTAGTGCAATAACATGAAAATTCGACACTTTTATTAAATGAATGGTATATTTAGAGGGCTAATAACAATTAAATAATTCGTTCAATTAACAAAAATATTTTGCTGTTAATCAATTTTAATAGTCTATTTATTTTGATTTTAAGAGGTTTCAGTGGCCAAGCTATCTAATACAGAAATTAGAAAACTCGATGACGCAGCAAGAGCAGGGTGGTTGTATTATGTTGCAGGTAAAACACAAGACGAAATAGCTAAAAAGCTTAATACCTCACGCCAATCGGCACAAAGAATGGTAGCGCTATCTGTTAGCCAAGGATTAATAAAAGTAAGACTCGATCATCCTATTGCTAAATGTATGGATTTGGCTGAACAAATTAAAACACGTTTTGGTTTGCTCTCTTGTGATGTAGTCCCTAGTGATCCGTCAGAACCTTCATCTACATTAGGTTTGGCACAAGCTGGTGCGGCTGAAATAGAACGCCATTTAAAATCACCACAACCAAAAGTTATTGCAATGGGAACTGGGCGAGTTTTACGCGCATGCGTAGATGAGCTGCGAACACAAGATTGCCAACAACATAAAATAGTTGCCATGTTAGGCAATATGGCATTAGACGGATCAGCATCGCCATACGATGTAGTAGTAAGAATGGCGGAACATATAAATGCCAAACATTACCCTATGCCATTACCAGTTTTGCCACGCACCATTGAGGAAAAGCAGCAACTGCATTCACAGCAGAATGTTGCTAGTAATTTAAAATTAGCCACGAATGCAGATGTTACATTTGTAGGCGTTGGTAATTTAGGATTAAATTCGCCACTTCATAAAGACGGTTTTGTAAGCCTTGACGAACTCCAAGAGTTACAACAGCAAGGTGCTGTAGGAGAAATGATAAGCTGGGTGTTTGATAAAAATGGTAAGTTATTAGATTGTAATGTTAATCAACGAGTAGCAAGTACGCCATTAAAAGTTAATTCAGATAAACAAATTTTTGCCATAGCTGCCGGAGAAGAAAAAGTATTAGCCATTTTAGGTGCGCTAAGATCTAAAATGATTAGTGGGCTAATTACTAACGAATACACGGCCGAGCGTTTACTAAGTATTGAGTAACTTATATTTTAAATGAAAACCTGAAATATAATATTCCATGCATTAGATTACATACATTAGAAAATATTAATTAAATTTAAATGTACCAAACTGAGAATAACTAACTTAGATAAAAACCTCTTTAATGTCCGATACCGTCTAGTATTGGACATTACAGAACTAATAAAGAGAGTATATGGCACTCCTTATTAATACACATATGACTACCTATAATTTATATTATGTTAAATAGGGTTTAAAATAAGCTATTCAGTATAACTATGTGTGTTGTAAGCCTTCTCGTTACGAGATTATTAAGTGTATTTTACATTTTTAAGCAAATTCAATACAGCTGCTTTCCTACTACTACGAATACATAACTTTAAATATGGATGCTTTACTTACATGAGCCCTATAAAGCAAGTTTGTTATTTAAACATGTATTTGTATAAAACAAGCCCGCTGATAATTTAGCGGTTAAAGTTCTCCTTGTTTATAAAGCGCACCTATCTATAACTAACCAGTCTGCAAGTATATTGTTATGCCTTTGCTATATTTTCAATTCAAATAACGGAATTTTGCTGCTTACTATTTATGTGGCTTCTTATACTCTTTGTATATAAACACTTATGTTGCAATTATTATCTTATCTAGCTTAATGAATCAGGCCCCTTAAAGCATTACTTTTTTTGGCTATGCATAAATCACGAATTTAACTTAGGTAATATTCAGCTACTATTTCATACCTACACGTTACTTATAAATCTCTATATGCACATCTTTACTCTCTTTATTATTTAACTTATATCTATAAATTTACTAGCAGCCTTACTGTGATTTTAACTAAGTGATAATTCAATTAAATTTGCGCCATAACTTACTACATAATTAACGCCTATAAATAAGCTTAAGTCTTTAACCTAGTTAATCGCTTTATTTTATCTTCTATTCCAATAGCTAACTAACATTTCTATTTCAATCCCATGCTGTTTTATTACTCTTTATGAGTAACAATCCGGCCATAATATTTGAATTGATATACCATATGCTTATACTTTGGCTATCAGTTGTAATAGTTTTTTATAAATAAACCTCAAAAAGATCTGGTTTATCACTGTTACACACATGGGTTTTACCTGTATTTACATAGCTAGTTTTACAAAATCACGCTATTAACAGTAATAAATCAGCTGGTTTAGTTCGTTTTATAAGCAGGTGCTTTAAATAGCCTATTATGTAGGGTTTTAATTTTCAGTTTTAGTTATATTTGGTTTAATTATTAGTCATTTAAATTATGTTAAATTGTGGTGTGATTATGTTTATCACAGTAATGCGCTTGGTTATTTAACTAAAACTCCCTGCTGATAGTGGTTTTAACTATGAACTTCTAAGTTTTTGAAAGACAGCTGGTATAAAACAGAGTAATGGAAGCGCGCTTCCCCATAATGTTTGATTGCTATTTGTAGTATGACTTTTTAAGTATAATTTTTAAGTGTATTTTAATTAGGCTAGTTTTAAAGATTGAAGTGCCCTGCACTGTATATAGTTATTGTTGCGTCATAATGTAATTAAATATGATGGTTAATCCGATAATATTCGCAGTACACTTGCTGTTAACGATAACCTAAAGCGTTAACAACAAGTAGCCACTGGTGATTTAATTAATTTTGCCAAGCTCATCTTTCAGATGTTTTAGTTTAAGCTTTCTGCTGTAATCTTTTTTTGATACTTACTAACTTTATCACTTTTACCTGCTTGTTTAGCATCTAGCAGATCTTCTTCATATTCAGCAATATCATTGTTAGCATCGTTTATTTTTTCTATTAAATCTTCTTTCAATATTTTTTCGCTGCAATTAGCTTTTGCTGCATGTAATGCCTTTTTTAACCCTTCAATCTTGTATTTATTGCCATGTTCCTTAGTTATGCCAAGCTGGCTTTCTATCTCGCAAAATTTTTTTCACAGCCAGTTAAATCACTACACGCTAATGATGCAGCAACCGAAATTGTTACAAACAAAAAAGCGCCAAATATAAATTTAGCGCTTTTAGAGTATTGCATTAACAGCTTAAATTAATGCAGTGCCGCAGTAAACGGAATGCTTTCACAAATTTTAGCTTCCGCTATTAGTAGCTCTTCTAGGCGTATGTCTACTTCTTCTTTATCAAAATACTCATACGCTAATTCTACAAATAAGTTTTTATGTTTTTCTTCTGATTCGGCAATCGCAATGTAAAACTCTTTTTCTTTGCCCTCTGGTAACGCTTGCGCCACTAGTGAAAAACGTTCGTGCCCTCTTGCCTCAATAACCCCACCGACTAATAATCGATCCATTAAAAAACCGTCGCGGCCGTGTCTAAATAAAGCACGTATTTGTTTTATATAAGGGTCTTTTTTGTCATCACCTAAATTTACATCACGTGAAATTAAAATTTTCAGCACTTCTTTAAAATGAATCATTTCTTCAAGTGCTAAGTCTGCCATAGCTGTAACCAGTTTACGTTTATCGGGGTAATGCGACAGCATAGACATGGCCATACCCGATGCTTTTTTTTCGGCTGCGGCGTGGTCTTGTAAAAAAGTATCGAAGTCATCAAGTACAACTTCGGTCCATTCAAATGGAGTGTGGTATTTTAATTCAAACATGCTCTGTACTACTTATAACAAGGTGTAAAATAATGCGCAGATTTTAGCGTATATTAGGTAAAAAATCATGCTCCTAAGCCTGTAAAGTTAAACCTTGTAGCGTAACAGTTTATCTATGCGCCCTTTTGCTGTTGATTCAACTTTTAGCGGATGTTTTATATCGTTCCAGGCAGTAACTTTGCCGCCCATATTCATTTTTTCAAAATCTGTTTTATTACTTTTAATCGCTAAAAAATCACAGAGCATTTTGTAGCTTTGCGGTTTTGCTATATTTATTGATAAAAAGCGTTGCTCTTGGTGTTTAAAATAATTTTTAGCGTCATTGATATGCGTGTTATAACAATGCGTTAAGTAACTATCATCGTTTATATTATCAATTGTTAAATTACTAAATGTATTTAAATAACAATGCTTTATATGAATATTAAAGCCACCATCAGTGCGTGTTAAATTAGTATGCATACGTAATAATAATTGCTTTATTGATGGTAGCCATACGTTAAGCTCACGCTCTAAATAAATAAATTTTGCATCCGGATAATACTTATCGAGAGCTTTATAATCATTAAAAATTGGCGTATCGGCAATTGCATGGGCGTTATCAAAACAATTGTTTGTGTAAGCAGTATGCGCTGTTGGTATACCAAACTCTAAAAAAGCATGGCAAACACTTGTAGTGCCTGTACGCGGTAAACCAATAATAAATATTTTGTTATTCATAATTAAATTTAACTAAAGCGGGTTAATAAAATAACTAAAGCACTTATAAGCATAGTTAAAAATGTAGCTATAACACCAATTTGGCGGTACTTTAGGTTTTTTTCTACTATGCCAAAATTATGAAAAACGCGGCCTATAAGTAGCATTGCACCAAGTGCATAGCAATAATGACTCGCTAACCCCTGATATTCTGCTAAAAAAAGCAAAATAATAGCAAACGGTACATATTCCATAAAATTACCATGGGCACGAATTGCCCGTTGCAACTGTGGATTTTCGCCTTCACCAAGTGATATTTGCGCTGCCCTGCGCACGTTTATTACGTTAAAGCTTAAGTAAATATAGTAAAATGCAAGTAATGCAGCGTATGTTGAAATTATCACAGTATTATCCTAATATTTTTGGCAATAATAACACACAAGTTAACCTTCATTATCAGAAGTTTAGTTCACAACTATGCTAAAGTATTAATAATACTCTTATACAATAAAGCATAAGGATTTTATGTTTGTACCTCGCAAAGTAGCCGACAGTTATCGAGAAATGATAAATAGTATTGGCTTTTACCCTTCTTTACTTTCAATTGCATTTTTAACCTTTGCGGTTATTACGATGTCGGTTGAATATATGCCCATTATTGAAAAGCTAAAGTCGTTTATATCTGTAGTATTAGTAGATAGCGCCGAAAATGCGCGAACTGTTTTAAGTACCTTAGCCGGCAGTATTATTTCGTTAACTGTGTTTAGTTTTTCAATGGTAATGGTGGTATTAAACTCAGCCAGTGCCAGTTTATCGCCGCGTGTAGTACCTGGATTAATAACCCGGAAATCTCACCAACTGGTATTAGGTTTTTATTTAGGCAGTATTATTTACTCAGTAATTATGCTCATAAATATTAATAAACTCGAGAATGGCGCCATGGCTATACCGGCACTTGGGGTATTATTTGCGCTTATTTTTGGTTTGATTTCGTTAGGGTTATTCGTATTTTTTATTCACTCTATATCTCGCGCTATTCAAGTAGATAATGTTTTAAATGGTTTATTTAGCCAAACAAAAAGTGAAATTAAAACCATTATTAAAAGTCAGCAAGAAGCGCCGCTTAAAAATCTTCCCGACTTTACTGATTGGCATTCTATAAATAGTCAAACTGAAGGCTACTACAAAGGAGTGCACACCGATAAGCTTTGCGCCTTATTATCTGCAGAAGAAATTGAGCTTTATATCACTGTTAAACAAGGTTATTTTACAGTTAAAGGTTATCCATTTTTAAAGTGTAATAAAGATATTTCAAGTAATGATGAGTTAATTACTAAAATTTTAAGCTGTTTTATTTTTTATATAGAAGAGTATATTAGCGACCATTATCGTTATGGTTTAACGCAAATATCAGAAATAGCCGTTAAAGCGATGAGCCCAGGCATAAACGATCCGGGTACAGCAGTTAAAGCCATTGATATGTTGAGTATTTTATTAATTAAACGACTTTCAATAAGTGATATTAATTACAGCTTTAAACACAGCAAAGATACGCCATTATTATATATACACGAAACCCGCTTTGATGAATTACTGCATGATAATTTTACACCGCTACGTAATTACGCTAAAGGCGATGCGTACGTAATGACCAATGTGTTAGAAGCATTTAAAAATATTTTATTTGTTGCTCACGAAAATTCAGCGGCGAGGGAAAGTTTATTTAATTATTTAAATGCTATTGTTGATGACATTAACGAGCACGTAACGAATGAGTACGACAGGCAGGAAATTAATAATATGCTTAAATCAATTGCCCGTATTAGTAAGCAACAAGGTGATACATTACTGGCACGTTTTAAGCGCCAGTAATGTATAAACTTAATCTATATAATAAACTGCATAACTAGATGCAGTTATAATGATTTCACCTGCATGATAGGCATCGGGTACATAATTACTCGGTGTACTATCTGAGAGCATCACTTTTTCGGCGCGCATATAAGGGGCTGATTGCACATTTAATGGCTGCATAGATGCGCTATATAAGCCTTTTAACTCTACGCCAAACTCACTGCTAAACTCTTTAGCTGCATCGCGAGTATCTTTTATAGCCAGTTTTTGCGCTTTTTTGTAGAGTTCATCGTAATTGCTTGCTAAAAAACGCGTATGGTTAATTTCGTTAATACCATTGTTTACTAAGTTTTGTAGTAACTCGGGATATTTATTAATGGCATTAAGCTTAACCGTTAAAGATCTGCTAACCCTAAAACCTTTAAATTGCTGCTCACCGCTTTCACGATTATATTGGCTTTCTCGGTTTATTGATATTTGCCCGGCATTAATATCTGCATCACTTACACCTAATGCTGTTACTAATTTTATTGCCTTAGCCATGGTTATATCGGTTTTATTTTTTGCAGCAATTAAATCTTTATCTATTTCGGTAATGCCAACATTTAATAATACATGATCTGGCATGGTGGTAATTGTTGCTTCACCTTTAACATAAATATGCGGTGTATCGGGTGTGGCCGCAGCAAATGCATTAAAGCTCAGTGCTGCACCTAAAAATAAAGTAAACGTTTTCATAAGTGAATCCTTTTATATTAACCGTAACAACTGGTTATATTACTAACTTTATTAAATTCGCAATCCTTTATTGGTCACTAATTTAATACAAAAAGTATTTACAGCCTGCTATATATTAAGCTTATTAAACACTTTAAGTGGTTAATTACAGATGAACAAGTACAAAAAACAGGCCGTAGCCTGTTTTTTAATTATTACTAAATACTAAGTTGCAGCTTTAAATGCTACTGCGCTTATAGTTACGGTACTTAGGTAACCAGTAGTTTTTATCGATAGCAGCCCATAGTGCGTCGTCAGAAATATCAAGAGCAACGCCCTCTTCAATCGCTTTTTTGCCTACAGCAAATGCAATACGTTTACTTAGGGTTTCAATTTCTGTAAGTGCCGGCAATAAACTTCCTTTACCTGTGTTTGCACGCGGCGATGATTCAGCCAGCATTTCGCTAGAAACACTTAACATAGCATCTGTAATACGCGTTGCTTTTGCAGCTATAACCCCTAAACCAATTCCCGGGAAAATATAACTGTTGTTACACTGCGGAATTGGGAAAAGCTCACCATTATATTCAACTGGGGCAAATGGGCTACCTGTAGCAACAAGTGCTTTACCTTCGGTCCAGTTAATAATATCTATTGGGTGTGCTTCTACCTGTTTTGACGGGTTACTTAATGGGAAAATAATAGGTTGTGCACAACCTGAATACATAGCGCGTATTACTTGTTCGGTAAATAAACCAGGTTGGCCCGAAACACCAATTAAAATATCGGGTTTAGAGCAATGCATTACATCAAGTAATGACGCAAATTCGCCGCTGTACGTCCATTCACTCAAACGAGCTTGTGGTTGCGCTAAAACTTGCTGAAAGTCGCGTAGACCTTCCATACCTTCCGATAACAAACCAAAGCGGTCAACCATAAATACCTGGCTGCGTGCTTGCGCTTCGCTAATACCTTCAAAAACCATTTGGCTTACAATTTGCTCAGCAATACCACAACCCGCAGAGCCAGCACCAACAAATACTACTTTTTGATCTGCTAGGCGTTCGTTTTTAACTCTACACGCAGCAAGCAATGAGCCAACAGTTACTGCAGCTGTGCCTTGAATGTCGTCATTAAAACTACAAATTTCATTGCGGTAACGTTTCAGCAGTGGCATCGCATTTGGCTGAGCAAAGTCTTCAAACTGTAGTAATACATTTGGCCAGCGACGCTTGATTGCTTTAATAAATAAGTCTAAAAACTCATCGTACTCATCTTGAGTAATACGCTTATGACGCGCACCCATATACATAGGATCGTTTAATAGCTTCTCGTTATTTGTACCCACATCTAGCATTACCGGTAATGTATACGCAGGGCTAATGCCACCACATGCGGTATACAAAGATAGCTTACCAATAGGAATACCCATGCCACCAATACCTTGGTCACCTAAGCCTAAAATGCGTTCACCATCGGTTACCACAATTACTTTTACTTTACCTTTGGTGGCATTGCGTAAAATGTCGTCTATTTGAAAACGATTTTCATATGAAATAAATAATCCACGTGCGCTGCGATATATATCTGAGAATTTTTCACAGGCATCACCCACTGTTGGGGTGTAAATTATTGGCATCATTTCTTCAATATGATCACGCACTAAACGATAATAAAGTGTTTCGTTATTATCTTGAATTGCACGTAAATAAATATGCTTATTAAGATTGTCGGTAAAACTAGAATACTGCTGGTAACAACGCTCTACCTGCTCTTCGATTGTTTCATAACGAGGAGGCAGTAAACCCGCAATATTAAAGTTTTCGCGTTCTTTTTGGCTAAATGCACTGCCTTTATTGAGTAATGGCGTTTCAAGAAGGCCGGGGCCAGAATGATGAATATAAAGATAATTTGGATCGGTATTTGTAGTCATATTTCCAAGCTTTACTTAGTCTTAAGTTATGATCTGCCATTATCGGTGTTAAAGGCTAAATTGCAATGCTATTTAACCTTGTCAGACCATTGAGAATATATAAATGCGCTAATTTTAAACACTAGCTTAGCGCATTTGTATTATACATAATTTAGAATTTTAAAGTGGCGCTTTTATCAGTTAAATCAGACAAAGCCACCCCTTCACGGCGAGGATCGGCGCCGCCTATTAATGTGTTGTTTTTTACTTCAACTGCATGTAAACCAGAATTTAAATCTAAAATTCTAACATTATGACCACGCTTGCTAAGTGCTGGCGCTAATGCTTCAAGCGCAGTGCCTTTTTCAAGGCTAGTGTAGTCGTTACGATTAGTAGTACGTGGTAGATTAATTGCTTCTTGAACAGATAAATCCCAATCAAGCACGCCAATTACCACTTGCGCAACGTAACTAATAATACGGCTTCCGCCAGGAGATCCGACAACCAAACGTAAACTTCCATCTTTATTAAATACCATTACTGGCGACATAGAGCTGCGCGGGCGCTTGCCAGCTTCAACTCGGTTTGCTACAAGCTGGCCGTTTTTACGCGGCGATAATGAAAAGTCAGTCAGCTGATTATTTAAAATAAAACCATTTACCATTACCGTTGAGCCAAAAGCCATTTCTATTGAACTGGTCATAGACACTGCATTACCTTGGCTATCTACAATCGACACATGGCTGGTTGATGGCAATTCGAACGAGTCATCTTTGGCATAACTTAAGTAATCAACTGGGTTACCAGCAACGGCTGTTATATCTTGCTCGGTAATTAGTTTTGCACGTGTGGCTATATAGTCTTTATTTAATAATTCCTTGGTAGGTACTTGGGTAAAATCGGGATCGCCCATGTAAACATCCCTATCGGCAAACGCAATTCTTGATGCTTGGCTAAAGTAATGCAGTGCTTGCTCACCATTTACTGGCAGTGCGCCCATGTTTTTATGCTCTAATAAGCCAAGCATTTGCAGCACAGCTACCCCGCCGCTACTGGGTGGTGCCATAGAACATACATTATAAACACGATACTCAATACATACCGCCTCGCGCTCTTTGCTAGTGTAATTAGCCAGATCTTGCTCATTTAATTTGCCAGGCGCTATTTTAGAGTGCTGTACCGCATTAACCATTTGTTTGGCATTAGCGCCCTTATAAAATGCATCAATACCATTACTAGCAATCTCTTTGTATAAATTAGCTAATGGCTGGTTTTTTTTGATGCTACCTATCGCAATTAATTTACCGTTTGGGAAAAAGTAGTCGTTAATTACTGGCATGCTCATTACGCCAGGGTTTAATTGGCGCTGCAGTAAACCGTGTAATCGCGGCGAAACCTCAAAGCCTTGCTCTGCAAGCTCAATGGCTGGTTTAAATAAATCAGCCCAAGGTAGTTTACCGTATTGTTTATGTGCGTTAGCAAAGGCATGTAAAACCCCTGGCACACCTACTGAGCGTCCACCTACTATGGCTTCAATCCACTTCACGGCTTTGCCATGCTTATCTAAAAACAATGTTTCGTCGGCGTTTTCTGGTGCAGTTTCACGGCCATCAAAACTGGTTAATTTGTTGTTTACTTTGTTGTAGTACAGCATAAAGGTGCCGCCACCAATACCTGACGATTGTGGTTCTACTAAAGTCAGTACCAGTTGCGTTGCTATTGCAGCATCAACAGCGCTGCCGCCTTGCGCTAATATTTGCTGCCCAGCACGAGATGCATACGGGTTAGCTGCAACCACCATATATTTATTGCCGCTCACGGCTTGTTTATGTACTAGGCCGGTTGCGGCTTCTGGCTCGCGCGTTTCAATTTGAGTAAGCGGTTGTGCAAATAAAGGAAAAGACGTTGCACATAATGTAATAGCAAGTAATGCGTGATGTTTAAAGTTCATAAAGAGTAAATAACCTAAATTATCAGGAGTTAATTGGCATCTTAAAGTTAAACAGGCACAATATGCAAAAATTAATACTAAAAATTACAATTAAATGCTTAATTTACCAGTGCAACCTCGTTATTTACTCCCCCCTTTATTTTTAATGCTGCTAAGCGTTACTTTTGCTACTTTTGATTTAAATGACTTACTCGAATTTAATCGCGATTTAGTTACTCAGGGCGAATTGTGGCGAGTTTTTAGCAGCCAATTTGTTCATGCTAACTGGGCACATTTGGCGCTAAACTGCGGCGGTATTATTTTAATTTGGTTACTACATGGCGAATATACGTCGCCTAAACGCTACGCTATTAATATTAGCTTATTGGCTCTGTGGTGCGGCTTAGGTGTTTACTGGTTTTGCCCCAGTATTTATATTTACACTGGGCTAAGCGCACTGTTACATGGCGTTATTATTTGGGGCGCAGTTAAAGATACAACACTTGAGCTTAAGTCGGGCTATTTATTGTTTATTGGGGTGTGGCTTAAAATAATATTTGAGCAGCTAAATGGCCCTAATGCTGATATTGGTAAGCTTATAAACTCAACCGTTGCAATTGACGCGCACTTAATTGGTGCTATTGGTGGTACTTTATTAGCTGCACCTTTATTAGTTAACTACATTAAAAACAAAAACTAAATATAAAAAACGCCACTTAAAAGTGGCGTTTTAGGTGTAACTTGTTATTAATCGTTACAGGGTTTCTTTAAACAGTTTATAAATACGGCGATATTCATCTAACCAGCTCGATGGCTGCACAAAACCGTGCGGCTCTACCGGAAAAATAGCCGTTTCAAAGTTTTCTTTTTCAAGCTCAATTAAACGCTGTACTAATCTAACCGTATCTTGAAAAAACACGTTGTCGTCAACCATAGGCGCATTAATTAATAAGCGTTTGTTTAAACCCTCAGCATAGTAAATAGGCGAACTGCGCTCATATGCAATTGGATCAACATCCGGATGGTTTAATATATTTGCCGTGTACGGCGCATTATAATGAGCCCAATCGGTAACGGGGCGAAGTGCAGCACCCGCTTGAAACAATTCTGGCGCGGTAAATAACGCCATAAAGGTCATAAAGCCGCCATAAGAGCCGCCATACGTGCCTACAGCTTGCGTATTTACGTTGGCATTTTCTGCCATCCATTTAACCCCATCAGCTAAATCTTGGGTTTCGGGTGTACCCATTTGACGATAAATTGCCGTACGCCAATCACGTCCATAGCCTTTAGATGCGCGGTAATCCATATCCATTACTACATAACCTTCGTCAGCTAATAACGAATGAAACATAAACTCACGAAAATACCCAGACCAGCCCAAGTGCGAGTTTTGTAAGTAACCTGCACCGTGGTTAAAAATAACCGCTTTACGCTTTTTACCCACTTCGCCCTCTACATAATCAGCCGGATAGTACACTTTTGCGTAAATAGGTTGATCAGTATGGCTAGATGGCACTGCAATTATTTTAGGGGTTGTTAGCTTTTTAGCTAAAAACTCATCCGAAACCGTATGTGTTAACCGGGTAACCTGTGTGTTTGCTTTTGCATCAGCCACATACAACTCAGTTGGTAACATAATTGTTGAGTGCTTTAACAACAGCTTGGTTTGATCAGGGCTAAGTGTATAGTCGGTCATGCCATTAAGGTCGGTTACTTGCTCGTTTTTACCGGTTAGTGGATTTACACGGTAAATTTCGTATAGGCCTGGGTGTTCAACGTTAGCCTTATAATAAATAGCACTGTTATCGTCGGTAAGCGTAAGGTTAGATACTTCAAACTTACCTGTTGTTAGCGCTGTTGCTTTACCATTTAACGGCTTTTTATAAAGCTGACTGTAACCCGACTGCTCTGATAAATAATATAAGGTGTTAGAGTTGTGTAGCCAGCCAAAATCGTTAAAAGCATAGGCTATCCAAGCGTCGTCATGTAAACGATGTTGCGACACTAACTTATTATTTTTAAAATCGACGGTTGCTAACCAGCGATCTTTGTTATCCCACGCTTCTAGCATTATTGCTACGTTTGAGCCGTCGTCGTTCCAAATTATAGGGCTTTGATCCCAGCCCCAATCGCTAATTAAATTTATACCACGCGGCGATTTTTTAGACTTATACGTTTTACCATCACGGGCATAGTTTTCTTTTTTAACCGCTGCTAATACGTCTTCATCAAAGCCCGGTAGGGTATCAAAGCTTAAGGTATTTTGACTTTTATCGTTTAAATTAATGTATACCAGCTCTGAGGTTTGCGACTTTTCGTCAGCTACTCGGCGGCGCGCTTTTTTAGGTTCAATGCGGGCATCATCGGTAATATAATTTGGCATTATATCGCTATCATCGCGCCAATCTCTTTGCTCTTGCACTACCACTAATAAAGCATCACCATTTGGCGATAACTGCACGTCTTTTACACTATTACCTTTGCCTAAATAAAACTCAGTATTAGCAATTGAGCTATTTTGCTGCTTAAGCTGTGCTTTGCGTGCTTGTTTATCTTTATTGTTTTTATGCGTTAGCGCTATGTAATCAATAAGTTTGTGCTGCTCTTTAGCAATATAACTGCTTGGTTCTGTAATGCCCTGGGGCTTATCTGCCAGTTTTAAATTAGCAATTTCAGTGGTTAAGCCTGAGCTTAAGTCAACTTTAAAAAATGTATTACCTTGACGATAAGCTAAGCTGCCATCATTTAAAAATTGTGGCTTAGATTCAGTGCTAGAGGTATGCGTTACTTGTTGAATTGCACCTGTTGTAACGCTTTTTACAAATATATTACCCTCAAATACATAGGCTTGCAGGGCTTTATTTTTTGAATAAACAGCTTTATTTGCACCTACAGTGTGCAGTTTATTAAGTGCTATTTGCTCTGCGCTTTGGCTTGTAATTGATTGGCTAAATAAGTTACGTAACTCATTACCTTGCTCTTTACGTGCATAAATAATGGTAGCAGAATCACTGCCCCAAAATGCGCGCTCTGGTTGACGTCCAAGCCAATCGGGATGGGCCATAGCTTGCTCTAACGTTATTTTAGTAGAGCCCATATCGGCGGGGGTATTAACAACGGCAGCAACAGGAGACGTTGTTACATTATTTTGCGTAGCTGTTGAAGATGATGCAGTTGCTTGACACCCTGCTAAAAAAACACTTGAGGCAACAGCCAGTGCTATTAATGTTTTGGACGATGAGATATTAAAAATCATAGTGCTTCTTAACGGTAATTATAATTAAGCCGTATTTAAGCAGAAGCACTTTGGTGATTGCAATTTTTTAAGACAAACGCCGGTGTAACTGAGTTAGGTTGCTTATTCTAAGCGTAAATCTAGCCAAACTAGTCGATGATCACTCGACGCATTTCTGTCTTTAATTAAGCGGTATAGCTGGCTATTTTTAGTTGGCCAAAATACCCCACCATCAATAATTTTTAACCCATAATGCGATGGCAAAACATAGTCAACCCGTGCTTGCCAACTTGCACTGTAATTTTTAGCATGGCTGTGCTGTGGATATTGCTCTTTTGCGCCAGCACTTTGCGGTATAAAACTGGCGTTTACAAGCGGATGCTTAAGTAGCTGATCTGTAGTTATAGTTCGCTGTTTATCACCCTCAGGGGCGGCATTTAAGTCACCTAAAATAACAAACCGAGACTGAGCATTTAAACCGCCTTTTTTACCTTTATCGTCATAAATATAATCGGCATTATTAATGTAGTCTGCAACTAACCTTACTTCATCATGGTTACGCTTACCATTTCTGTCCTCTAAGCCATCAAAAACCGGCGGGGTTGGGTGCGATGCAAGTATGTGTACCGTTTTATTATTAACTGATATGGGTAAATCCCAAAAAGATTTTGAGCTCAAACGAATGTTTTGCCATTCTTGCTCGTTATACCAGTTTTTGCCTGTGGTTGGATCGATAGGCATTTGCGCATTAGGCATATCTTTATATTTAAAAGTTGGCAGCGTTCGTACTTTATCTAAATCGATTGGATAACGAGATAAAACAGCCATACCGTAATGGCCTTCAAAAAAACCAAAACCGTGAGCGTCACCCATTATTCCTGTTTTTTTACCATCGTTATCTAAATCAAACTCAGTGGCTAAACCGGTATTAACTGGCGCAATATAAAAATAAGGATAGTCTATTGCCGCTTGATTATTTTGACTCACGTTTAAATAATGGCTTTTAAAGTACGTTATACCCTGCTCTTTTGGCACATAGTCAAACTCGTTTAATAGTATTATATCGGGGCGAACACGTTGAATTATTTCGGCAATATTTTTAATTTGTGAATGCTCTGCTTTAAGCGCGCTAACCAAAGAATCGCTTTTTACAGGGGTTTTTCTTGGTGTATAGTTAGTTGCATCCATACTTACATTAAAGGTGGCAACACGCAGTTGCGCCGCTGCAACGTAGTTGCTTAGCAGTAAACAAAACAACGTACTACCCAAAGTAATACTACTTAAATTACCTTTCATTATATCAACCCATCTAAAATTAATAATAAAATAACACTACTTACCACTATCCATAATAAAATTGCCATTATAAAGGGCTTAAGTCCGGCTTGTTTTAGTACTGCTAATGATAGGCCACTACCAATTAAAAATAATGTAACTATAAGCAATTGTTTAGCAACTATATTAATAACGCTCCATACAGGTGAAAACTGTGGCAAATAAGTATTAATAAGTGCGGCGAGTACAAAGCCAACAATAAATAGTGGAATACTGGCTTTTTCATCTGAGCGTAAAAACACCCCAGCAAGCGCAGTATAAGGAATGATCCACATAGCGCGGGTTAATTTTACTGTGGTGGCAATGCTTAGTGCCACAGCGCCATAAGTAGCGGATGCACCTACAACACTGCTGGTATCGTGAATAGCTAAAGCAGCCCACATGCCAAATTGCTGCTCGGTTAAATTAAAATAATGGCCAATGGCCGGAAACAACAGTAAGCCCACGCCATTGAGCATAAATACTACGCCAAGTGCCACAGCCACTTCATGATCTTTTGCTTTAATTACCGGTGCCATAGCTGCAATAGCACTGCCACCACAAATAGCAGTGCCAAATGAAATTAATACGCCGGTATTGCGGTTAAGTTTAAATACTTGGGTAAGTATTTCACCTAAGCCAATTATTGCGGTAATACTCACAATAGTGAGCACTAAAGAGCTGCTACCCACTTCAATTACCTGATTAAAGTCAACGGCAAAACCAAGCCCGACCACCGCTGCTTTTAACATCCACTTACTGGCTTTTTGCGAAAGCTCGGCAAACGGATTACCTAATGTCATAGCAAAAGCAGCGCCTATTACCAGTGCACTACCAGCGCCAATAAAAGGAGTGATACATAATGCTAAAAGAATTAAAAACAATGGCTTTTTGAGTGTTAATGGCATGCTGTATTACGCTCGAATTATTTTATCAGTTAACTTGTGTACTAAAGGTGCAACTAGAATAACTGTAGGAAATGCGATAGAAAATGCAAATACCCATGCTTTGAGCCATATAGTTATAATATTATCGACCATTCCCACGTTAAATAATGAGATCACAAAAGACATAAAGCCCGACATTAATAGTGCCATTAAAAATGCAAACACAACATTGCGGTATTTAGGGTTAAACATAGGTGTAGCCTTTGGCGTTAAGCAATAAATTGAGATGTCCCAATTTATTGCTTATTTTTAGTTGAGTATCAAAGATGTACTCGTGGCTAAAATACCTGGGTAGGCTTGTTCTGGTAAACACTCGCTAAGTTCAGCTAAGCGTTCACCTAGTTGATGTAGACTTTGAGCTGAGACATTAATATGACCCATTTTACGCCCTGGTTTTACTGTTTTACCGTACCAATGACTAGTTACATCAGTCACTTCTAAAACTGCAGTAGGAATACTGGCTTGGCCAAGCACATTTATCATCGCAGTGGCGTGTTTAAGCTCAGTATTACCCAGAGGCAGCCCTGCAACCGCACGCATATGGTTTTCAAACTGCGAGCAATGGCAACCTTGCTGTGTCCAGTGGCCTGAGTTGTGTACACGCGGGGCAATTTCGTTTACCAGTAAAGTGCCTTTAACGTCAAAAAACTCAATTGCCAATACACCCACATAATTAAGCTCATTCGCTAATTTAGTAAAGGCATCAATAGCTTGCTGCTCTACATGGCTATTATTTAAACCTGCTACCGATAAGGTTAATACACCATTGGTGTGCTGGTTTTCGGTTAACGGATAAATTGCAACATTACCGTGTTTATCGCGTGCACCAATAATAGATACTTCACGATCGAACGGAATCATTTTTTCAGCAATAATAGTATGAGGTGCATGTGCTGTGCCTGAGGCAATAAAATCAGACATTTGAGCCCAAATTTCATCAATTTGATCGTCAGACTTTAATCGCCATTGGCCTTTACCATCGTAGCCTGCTTGACAGGTTTTAATAACTAAAGGTTTACCTAGGTTTTTAACCGCAAGCTCAAGGTGCGCTTTTTCAGTAATAAGTTGATACGGTGCGCACGCTACAGCTGTTTTATCTAGTAGTGCTTTTTCGATTTGGCGATCGCCACCGGTTTTAATGGCCGCTTTACCCGGATAAAACTTATTGCTATTACAACAAAGTGTTAATACATCGTCAGGTATATGCTCAAACTCAGCAGTAATTGCATCTGCGTTTGCTATGGCTTGCTCTAATGTGGTTGAGTAAACTTCGCCTGTGAGTGGGTGCACAATTTTTTGGCTGCCTACATCGTACGCAACCACATTTAAATTAAGTGGCGCGCCAGCAAGGCTCATCATGCGTGCTAATTGCCCTGCACCTAAAATTAAAATAGTCATTATTACTCTGCAGGATTAGGGTTAGCTAAAATAGTGTCGGTTTGTTCTTTACGAAACGCTTCAATTTTTGCGAATATTTCAGGATTTTGACACCCTAAAATTTGCGCTGCAAGTAAACCTGCATTAGCAGCGCCAGGCTCACCAATAGCTAATGTCCCTACCGCAACACCTTTAGGCATTTGGCAAATAGAAAGTAGCGAATCAATACCATTAAGCGCTTTTGATTTAACTGGCACACCAAGTACTGGTAATGAGGTAAATGCAGCTGCCATACCCGGCAAATGGGCCGCGCCGCCTGCGCCTGCAATTATAACTTTAATACCACGGTCGCTTGCTGAGCTTGCGTAATCAGCAAGGAGTTGAGGAGTTCGGTGGGCAGAAACTACTTTTGTTTCGTACTCAATGCCAAATTTTTCTAGCATGAGCGCCGCATGTTCCATGGTTGGCCAATCTGATTTAGAACCCATAATAATGCCAACTTTCATAAATACTCCTCAGTAATATACTATTTTAACTAGCGGACTTATGTCCGCTTTTATGGCGGGTATTATACCCAAAAGTCATTAAATTGCGACTAACAAAAACAAAAAAAGCCATGTTAAACATGGCTTTTAAAAGTTAGCAGTAAAGCGCTATTTACGCCTCTTTACTTGCTAGGTACTCAGCGTAGGTACCTCTAAAGTCAATAACCTTACCGTCTTTAACTTCCCAGATACGCGTAGCAACCGATGATACAAATTGGCGATCGTGAGACACAAACAATAAAGTACCTTCGTAGGCTTCAAGTGCTAAGTTAAGTGCTTCAATAGATTCCATATCCATGTGGTTGGTTGGCTCATCCATTAGTAATATATTTGGTTTATGCATCATAATTTTACCAAATAACATACGGCCTTGCTCACCACCCGATATTACTTTAACCGACTTTTTAATATCGTTTTGAGAGAACAACATACGGCCTAAAAAGCTGCGCACCACTTGCTCGTCGTCGCCTTCTTGCTGCCATTGCTCCATCCACTCAAATAAGTTCATATCGGTGGCAAATTCATCTGCATGATCTTGCGCGTAATAACCAATATTGGCATTTTCAGACCACTTAAACTCACCCGACTTAGGCGCTAAACGCCCAGCAAAGGTATTTAACAGTGTTGTTTTACCTACACCGTTTTCGCCAATAATAGCAATGCGTTCACCTACTTCTACTAAACCTTCAAGGCCAGAGAACAAAGTGTTGTCGCCAAAACCTTGGCTAAGGTTAGTCATTTCTAGCGCATTACGGAATAATTGTTTTTCTTGATCGAAACGAATAAATGGCGTTTGACGTGATGACGCTTTAACTTCATCTAACTGAATTTTGTCGATACGTTTAGCACGCGACGTTGCTTGCTTAGCTTTTGACGCATTAGCAGAAAAACGCGATACAAATTGTTGAAGTTCAGCAATTTGGTTTTTCTTTTTGGCGTTTTCGCTTAACAGACGCTCACGTGCTTGCGTTGCAGCAAACATGTATTCGTCGTAGTTACCTGAATAAATACGCAGCTCACCGTAATCAATATCGGCCATGTGGGTACAAACCGAGTTTAAAAAGTGGCGGTCATGCGATATTATTATCATGGTGCAATCGCGTTGGTTCAATACATCTTCTAACCACTTGATTGTATAAATATCCAAGTTATTAGTAGGTTCATCGAGTAGCATTATTTCAGGATCTGAAAACAGTACCTGTGCTAAAAGTACACGCAATTTAAAACCTGGCGCAATTTCTGACATAGGGCCATAGTGTTGCTCAGTAGCAATACCTACACCTAATAACAACTCACCCGCTTTAGATTCTGCAGAGTAACCGTCCATTTCGGCAAATTCAGTTTCCAAATCGGCTACTTTCATGCCATCCGCTTCGCTCATTTCAGCTAAAGAGTAAATACGGTCGCGTTCTTGTTTAATTTCCCATAACTGCTTGTGACCCATGATCACAGTATCAATTACAGAATACTCTTCGTACGCAAACTGGTCTTGGTTTAGTTTAGCAACTCGTTCATTTGGATCAGTGCTAACGTTACCCGAAGACGGCTCAAGCTCACCACTTAGAATTTTCATAAATGTTGATTTACCGCAACCATTAGCACCGATCAAACCGTAACGGTTGCCGTCGCCAAATTTTGCTGAGATGTTTTCAAATAATGGTTTAGCACCAAATTGCATGGTGATGTTAGCTGTACTAATAATAGCGCTACCCTCCAAGGGAGACATGATGTATTTTAATTGCGCGCAGTTTAAACCAAATTCATCGTTTTTTCTATGAAAGTTTAAAGGCTAAATACGCAAATAAGAGCCTGCTTTAATAACTATAATTAAGTTGTGAAATATTACTTAACCCACACTAGGTAACGCACCTTACAAAGCGATTAAATTGCCGCATAATTAAACAAATTTCAATTTTAAAAAGTTAACACTTCCTTATATTTGTATCCAAAAACAACATCAGTCAGCAATTGATATTGCTGCTGGTGCGTATTTAATTAATAAATTTTTGCTGACTGAATTTCATTCGCCGTTGTTAACATCTGCAAAATTATTTAATACAACTGTTTAACCTGTTTGTTAGCTTGTTTGTCGCATTTAGTTTTTATTAAAAATATTTTTGTATATATTGATGATATAAAAGACACTTAGAGCTTTTGCACTACCCTTCACTTTTTAGCCAACTTGAAAAAACTCACCTTTATTTTTTTAATTTCTAATACCAAACAACTACCCAGCAACTTAAAGTATTAAAAAAAGCAACACCACAAAAACAAAATTAACGCTAGGTGAATATTTGCTATTTATTTTGTTTATTGCGGGTGATTATTTTTCACTTTTGAGCATATTATTGCTTTGTTAGTCTTCAACCCCACAGATATACCCCAATAAAAAAGCATCAAATTTACACAAGGCAACAAATGATAAATAACAAGTTAGCAACTCTACTAAGCGTAAGTATTTTAGCGGCTCCAGCTGTATCAGCAGTAGAAGTTTATAAAGACGATAAAAATGCTGTCTCTATTGGTGGTTATATTGACGTTCGTGCGATCAATACCCAAAACCAAACTGAAATAGTAAATGGTGCCTCGCGTATTAACTTTGCTTTTAAACGCCAATTAAAAAATGATTGGGAAGCACTGGCCTTAATTGAATGGGGTGTAAACCCTGTTGGTAATAGTGATATTGTTTACAATAACCGCTTTGAATCTATTCAAGATGAGTTTTTATATAACCGCTTAGGTTATGCCGGCTTATCGCATTACAAGTATGGTCAAATTACTATTGGTAAACTATGGGGTTCATGGTTCGATGTGGTTCACGCTACTAACTTTAGCTATGTATGGGATGGTAACGCAGCGGGTGTTTATACATATAATAAAGACGATGGCGCAGTAAATGGTACCGGTCGCGGTGATAAAACGCTGCAATATCGCAATACTTACAACGACTTTGAATTTAGCGTACAAACGCAACTAAAAAACAGTGAGTTTTACACTTGTGATGTAAGCAATATTACAGAAGCACAGTGCCAAGCCAAATGGGAAGCTGGCGAAGCGACTGCACAAAAAGTAGAGTTTAATTACACTTTTGGTGGCGCAGTAACTTATAACGTAACCAATATGCTTACGTTAACTGCCGGCATTAACCGCGGTGAGTTTGACTTACACTTTGGCGATGGCACAACTCGCTCAGTAGAAGATATAATTTATGGTGCGGGAATTAGTTGGGGCGATATTAATGCAGCAGGTTTATACGCTGCAGCTAACATTAATAAAAACGAAAACCATGATACCGACAATTTGGGGCGCTTAATTAAAGAAGCAGTTGGTATAGAAACATTTGTATCTTACCGTTTCGATAATGACTTTAGACCATTTATTGCATACAACCTTTTTGATGCTGGCGACGATTACGTAATTCAACCTAACTTTAACGCCGATCCTAACGATGTATTTAAGCGTCAATTTGCCGTTATTGGTGTTCATTACTTACTTGACGACAATACCCAGCTTTACATAGAAGCACGTAAAGATTTTAGTGACTTTGAAAGTGCTAATAAAGAACAACAAGCACTTATGGAACAATCGGAAGATGACGGTATCGCAATTGGTTTTAGGTATATACTTTAAAGCCTAACTTAGTTTTACAAAGGCCTTGTTATAGAGCATAACAAGGCCTTTTTTATTGGTTTTAAGTTTATAGCATCACTCAGCCATGCTGCTTTGAATGTCTATTTGGGCGCTTAAAACTATATTTACAAATGTTGTACTTACGTCATTTTTTAAATTGAATTTGTAGTGGACTTTGCGTACTTGCATTCTCCAGCGTTATAAAATGACATCCTCACTGTAAAATTTCTTGTGCACAATACAGTCCTATCACCCCACTCCTAAACATTACAATCTCGGTTACTAATGTTTGCATATGCCTAGGTTTGCTAACACTATTTGGCGAAAACCCGACTTGTTTACTTTCACATTTATGGCCTTGATTAACAAGAGCAACTAGCTTATCTGGATAGACCGCATGGCTAATAAATTCATTGCTAATTGTGCTTCTTAGTAATGGCCTTGAAAACGCTATATCAATTTGCTCTGTAGCTGTCATTTCAAATAACGTTACGTGCACTTGCATATAGTAGGTTTTATAAGTGCGGACCAAAACCACCATAAAGGTTAAACACGCCGAACTCAAATGTGCAATTTAAGTGAACCGGATAAGTCGTCAGGATCTCAGATATTGTAATTTGAGATAAATATCAGCGCTTAGCATTTACTACTGCCCTGCTACTTTATAAATTTAACACCTTTGCTAAGGTATTGCTCCCCCACAGTAAGTATGATGTGTTCTTTGCTGTGTTTAATTATAAATAATTACAGTAATTACGGAAGTAACGTTTAGATTTAAACCGGCTATTGTAGCACGTTAACTCTATAATAATTTATACCAAAGTGAACTGTTATCACTATTTTGTACACCACACTTTGGCGTAAATCCTAGCTTTATTAGCAAAGCGTGTGAACGTTGGTTGTGTGTACTTACCTCAGCATACAAATGTTTTAATTGTAATGCAGGCATTACTGCCATAAAACCTAAAAGCACTTCTTGCATAATTCCTTGTTGCCAAAAATCTGGGTGTAACTCAAAACCTATAAAAGCAGTTTGCTTGTCTGTATTTATTTTGTATAAACCACACGAGCCTAACAATTGGCCATTGCTGTTATGCTCAATTGCTAAGCGCAATACACCCCCTTCGTAATAGCCGCTAATATCGTTTTGTATTAATTGCTTAACCTGTTGCTGGCTAAGCGGTGTTTGGTAATCGTTATATTGAGACACTAAAGGATGATTTAAAATGCCAAACAAAGCTGCACCATGTTTGTGAGTTATTAAACGCAAGGTAACTCGCGGTAGTGTTATTGTTTTAAACATGCAATTACCAAAATTATAAATTTTTGAGCTACCTACTACTTAAATTCAGTATTTGTAAAAATAGCTATTAAGCAATAAATAGCACTTTATATAACAGTATTATTAACTTACCATACTGCATTAACAAGCAATATATTGAGAGTAATTAGCCATGAGTGACGATTTTAAAGTAATACAGCCCACTACCACGGTTTATTGCCCTGAGCGCGGCGAAGGTTGGACCCTAACGGGGATTACTAATATTAACGAGTTCACTTCGGTGATGTTTGACGGCACGCGCTACACCCTTCCCGCTCGCGAAATTATAGAGCAGTTATTGCCAAACCAATTAGCAAGAGAGCAGCAAAATAAATAACGACTTTTTAGCTTACATAAATAACTAAAAGGCTGCTTTGATAAAAAGCAGCCTTTTAGTTTTAAATTAAATCTGCGAGATTATAAAAGTTAAAATGCATCATCTTCACTGTATACATTAACACCAAGCTCAGCATCAGCATCTTCAAAAACTTTAAAAATAATTGGCTTACAACATACCTGGCAGTCTTCAATATACTGTTGGTCTAAATCTGCAGCATCTAGTAAAACGTCAATTGTTTCGCCGCAATAAGGGCAGCCAATCGATTTTTCGGTTAATTGATTCATTTACACACCAACCATTATAAATAAAGTTATTTTAGTTAAAATGCAGCTATTAAACAACATATCCTAAGTATTACACTGTGCTAATTTTTATAGCATTTACGCGAGTAAATATTATCGCTTATAACCAGGCTACTGGTTTATTTTAATGCGCTTAAATAAGGCAATAAACTCTAACTTGAGAGTTAGATAAACAAACTAGAACCTGTAGAATGAACAAATACATGTTTGCTATAATAATAACAATGCAGATTATTAATTGAGCATGCTCACAATAAAAATGAGCGCACTCAATTACTATTTACTTAATTTAGTAAGTAGCGAATAGTCAATAAGCATTTTCAAGCTTAAAATAGGGTACTCAATTGTTTTTAATGCAGTTTTATAAACACTTATTTTGCACTTACAAACATTACTTAATAAAACTAGTAGAGAGCAATACACAAATATAATGGATAAAAAACAGAGAACACGTAATAAAATTTTAGCATCTGCTTGGGAGTTATTTTTATTACAAGGTTACGAGCATACCTCAACCCGAGAAATTGCAACAGCTGCTGGTGTGGCTGTGGGCACTGTATTTAGTCATTTCGAAAATAAAATAGACTTATTAATTGCCGGAATGCAGCAACAAATTACCGCTATAATTAATCAAGCTCGCGCATCCGATAAACAACACTCTCCTAGATTAAAGCTGCGTCATTATGCACATCCCCTGTATTATTTTTATTGTGAAAACAGTGAATTTAGTAAAATACTTATCAGTAATGTTATTTGGCAAGCAACCTTTTTTAGTGAGCAAGTAAGCCTGTTTAAACAGTTATTATTTCAGCAGCAAACTCAAATTGATGACGTAAAAGCAAGCGTAATGATTGACTGCTACTTTATGACTTTAATTAGCGGGTTAAACGAGCAATCTCCCAATGCCGATGCTATGTTAAGGCAACTTACCCAAAAAATAGCTTTGCTATAAACAGAGCACTATATAATTACTGGTAACTAAAACGGAGCATCGCTATGCGGTAAGCCCCGCCCTTTACTTATGATAAAGAAAACATAAAGATTAGCGCTATTGCTAAACTATACTCACCCACAACAAAGCATGATGTGTTCTTTTTACTCATAGCTTTGTCCATTAAAGCTAATAGCATTCAGTATAAATAAAATAAGCTCTGAATAAGGTGTTTAATACACTAGCCATCTCTTATTAAACTCCTATTCTGCACTGCATATTCTCTCCAGCTTTGATCACCCAATTGCATTAACTTTGATCGCTTATTCTCATTAAGCTTAGATCACTAAAATCACTTGTAAATGATCACTTTTATGCTCTTAATGATTTTGCTGATCAAAGCTTAATACCACTCGTAACCGAGTTCACGTTTTATCATTTTTGTAGGTGTGTTAAACCGTTATATGAATCGTTTGATGAGGATAACAACAATGACAACAAGACCTATATCTATGAGTAAATTACATTCCATTTTACGGCTG